>CAKZNX010000325.1 GCA_937132045.1 uncultured bacterium | reverse complement strand
CCAGCGCAAAAGAAGGCTCGCGTGGCAGGCGTTCACCGACATCCGCGACAACAGCCGCGTAACCCTGACGCTTTCGGAACCGCTGCCGCCGGGCGTCTACTACTGGGAAGCTGCTGAACGCACGGGGCAAACCCGCGTGGGGCTTTATGCCCAGAGGCTTCAGGAGGAAAGCGCGGAACCAGCCTACTTCGACGGCAAGCCCGACCGGCGCGTGCGCTTCCTGTTCGGTGTGCAGTACTCGCCCTATGTGGGCACCACGAAGCGCCAGGCGTGGACGGCACGTTCTGGGCGGATGCCGATTCGGCGCGACGACGTTCCGCACTGGATATGGTATCCCGAAACGCCCATTGCGGACAACGCCACCCGCTACTTCCGGCGCACTTTCGAGGTCAGAGGACGAGTGCGCGCTGCGCGAATGCTCACCACCGGCGACGATGCCTTCACGCTGTGGCTCAACGGACGCGAGGTGACGAGGGGCGGTCAGCCCATCCTGCGCGACGAGAAGGTGACATCGCTTTTGCGTCCGGGACGCAATGTGCTGGCGGCTTCGGTGCTCAATGCGGTTGCGCCTGCGGGGCTGCTGATGGAACTGCGCATCGAATACGCGGACGGCAGGACTGTTCGCCTGTTCAGCGACAGCAGCTGGCGTTGCAGTCGCGACGAGGCTCCCGGCTGGCAGGAGCTCGCATTCGACGACTCCCGATGGGCGAAGGCGGTGGAGATCGGAGATGTGTTCGCCGGACCGTGGTACGGCACCGGCAACCTCGCCGAGTACTACCCCAACCCCGGCCTGCAGGAAGTGCTGGAAGGGCTGAGGCGAGAACCGCCTGTGCGCGCTGAGGTGCGGGTGGAACGTGGCGCACCGCGCCTCTATCTGAACGGCAGAGAGGTCTTTCCCCTTCTGGCGTGGAGCAACGACCTGGCAGAGTTTGCCAGAGACTTTACCTTTGCGGGCATCGACCTGCTTCATCCCCACTATAGCCTCGAGGCGGGATGGCGCGCGGACGGCTCGTATGACTGGAGCGGGTTTGTCAGCGCACTGTCCCTCCTGCTGAGCCTCAACCCGCGCGCCTATTTTCTGGTTCGGCTGGGGTTGTTTGCGCCTGCGTGGTGGAGGTCCAAACATCCGGATGAGCTGATTGGGTATGCCGTGCCGGGAGAGAGCACCCCACCTGAATTCGGTCCGGTTCAGCAGCCGTCGTTCGCCTCGGAGGCTTGGCGAAGGGACACGGAAAGGGCGTTGAGGTCGTTCCTTCGCTTCGTGGAGGCAAGTCCTCTGCGCAGTCGCGTCATCGGCTATCAGATTGCGAACGGAATCTACGGCGAGTGGCACTACTTCGGGGCGCGTCACCTGCCCGACACCAGCCAGCCCATGCAGCGCGCGTGCGGAACTGTTCCCGATGTGAAGGCGCGCCTGAACAGCACCCTCGGGTTGTTCCGCGACCCCGCGAAAGAGGCAGAGGTCATTCGCTACTACGCGCGGTTCCACGAAGTGTGCGCTGATACCATCCTCTATTTCGCTCGCATCGTGAAGCAGGAGACGCGCGGCAGGGCGCTGTGTGGCGCCTTCTACACCTACCTGCTGCAGAACCTGTGGATTCAGGAAGGCGGACACCTTGCGCCCCAGCGTCTGCTGAACAGCCCGTATATCGACTTCGTGGCGTGTCCGTACACCTATCAGGGCGATGCGCACGATGGCGCGGGCAACTGGCTTGGGCGTTCGCGGGGACTGGCAGGCGACGGAGGATACCGCGTTCTGCTGGAGAGCATCAAACGGCACGGCAAGCTGTACTTTGCCGAGATAGACCCTGCAACCTGTCTGGAAACCCAACCGGAACAGATGGGGAACGGTGGTCCCGGCTCGGAAACCCTGCGCGGAAGTCGCCTCATCCTTCGGCGCGACCTGGCTCACATGATGGCGGAGGGCAACGCCGGCTGGCTGTTCGACATCGGTCCAGGCTGGTATGCCGAGCGCGAGTTTCTGGAGGAGATACGCGCCTTCGTGCGGCTGGGGCGCGAGCGCCTGCGATGGAACCTCGCCTCGCCGGCACAGGTCTGCGCCGTCTTCCAGCCACAGAGTTTCTTCGTCACAGCACACTGGAGATCGGCGCCCGGATACGGGGAGTACGACCTGTTCAACGACTACTTCCTGAACCGACAGTGCCGTGCCATCCATCGCCTCGGTGCACCGGTGGACTTCCTCGACCTCGCTGACCTGCGTGCTGAGGATGTACGCCGCTACCGGCTCTTTCTCATAATGAACGGGTTCTATCTGACCGATGAGCACGTGGAACGGCTCAGGCGCCTGTTTGCCGGTAGTGGCGCCACGGTGGTGTGGGTGTACGCCCCAGCGCTCGTGGCACCCGAAGGGGCGTCAGTCGAACGGGTGAGCCGTCTGACCGGTATTCAGCTGACGATGCTAACCGACACTGCACCCCTGCGGGTCAGGTGGGACGCCATGCAGTTCGGTTTGCCGGGAGCACACGCTCCGCGCTTTGCCGTCGATGACCCCTTGGCGGAGGCTCTGGGCTACTGGGTGGATGGTGCAGGGGTGGCGCTTGCCCGCAAACAGGTGGATGGTTACACCTCCGCGTACGCAGGCACTGCGCCCATACCCGACTCGCTTCTGCGTCGCCTCGCCGCCGAGGCCGGGGCGGACGTGTGGAGCAGTGCGCCTGACATCGTTTATGCCTGTGCGGACTGTGTATCGGTCACCGCGACGACCGCTGGCGAGCGCGAAGTGCGTCTTCCCCGTCCGATGCGCATCTGGGGCGGAAGCTCCACGAGACGGCAGGTGCACCGCCTGAGCCTGGCGCAGGGCGATACGGTGGTGTTCGTGCCCTGAAGCACACAGGCAGAGGGATTCGCCCTCATCTTTGCGAATTTGTTCTCGATAGGCGCGGAATCCCTTTGGAAAATGATGTTTATTCGGGTAAAATAATCCCGATTTACTGAGCCTTGTGAATTCGTTCACGGTGAAGGGAACGACGGTATGCTGAACGGTTATGTTCCGGTGATGGTGCTTGCGGTGCTGGCGGCTATTCTGGCTGTCGGCATGGTGGTGCTTTCCTTCCTGCTGGGTCCCAAGCGTCCGGACTATCGCAAGGTGGCTCCGTACGAGTGCGGTGTCACCCCGGTAGGTTCGGCGAGGGAAAGGTTCCCCGTGAAGTTCTTCCTGGTTGCCATGCTCTTCATCATCTTTGACGTGGAGACCATTTTCCTTTACCCCTGGGCAGTGACCTTCAAGGACTCTCCCAAAGCGGTGCAGGCGTTCAACCTGATCGAGATGGGTGTCTTCATCGCCATCCTGTTTGTGGGCTACTTCTACATGATCGGCACCCGTGCGCTGGAGTGGGAAGAGTCGGAGCGTGCGCAGCCGCGTCGGGTGCAGTTGAGTGCTGTTGCTGAGAAGCTGGAACCTGCCTCGCAGGCAGAGACGGTTCCAACACGCTGAGGGATGGGGTATGAGTGAGACCACCGCACAGGAGATGACCGAACGCCCGGAAGTGACGCGAATACGTGAGCATTTTCCCGAAGCCATTCGCGAAGTGTACACTTTCCGCGGCGACACGTGGGTAGTTCTGGACAGGGCATATCTGCTGGATGTTTGCCGTTTTCTCCGCGACGACCCCGAGCTGAGTTACCGCTTTCTTTCCGATGTGGTGGGAATTGACCAGCTGGGGCGGCGTGAACCGCGCTTTGAGGTGGTCTACAACCTCTACTCGTTCCGCACCTTTACCCGTCTTTTCCTGAAGGTCTGCGTGAACGAAGGAGAGACCATTCCTAGCGTGACAGGCATCTACCCCGGAGCGAACTTTCCCGAACGTGAAGTGTACGACCTTTTCGGCATCGTCTTTGAGGGGCACCCGGACCTCCGGCGGATTCTCATGCCGGACGACTGGGTGGGGCACCCACTGCGCAAGGATTTTCCGCTGGGTGGCGAGCAGGTGGTGTTTGACGAGGGCACGCTGGGTCCCTCTATCGCCGAAGTACAGACACCACACCCTGGCGAGTCCTTCTTCGGCAAAACGGGACTGTCCAGCAGGGAGTAGGAGACGAGGTTCAGCATGAGTATCACACCGGAACAGATGGAAATCCTTCCTGGAGCCAGCGAAGGCTCGATGGTCATCAATATGGGTCCGCAGCACCCCAGCACGCACGGCGTGCTGAGGCTGGTGGTGGAGCTGGACGGCGAAACCATTGTGGACGTGGTTCCGCATATCGGTTATCTGCACACGGGCATCGAAAAGACCTGCGAATATGAACAGTATCAGAAGTGCATCCCGCTGGTGGAGCGCATGGACTACTTGTCGGCGATGAACAACTCGCTGGCGTTCGTGCTCTCCGTGGAGAAGCTGCTGGATATCGAGGTGCCCCCGCGCGGTGTGTGGCTGAGGATGATCTTCAGTGAGCTTCAACGCATCGCCAGTCATCTGGTGTGGCTGGGCACGCACGCGCTGGACATCGGCGCCATGACCCCCTTCTTTTACTGCTTCCGGGAGCGCGAGCGCATTCTGGATATGTTCGAACACCTGTCGGGTGTGCGCATGTTCCCCTCGTGGATTCAGGTAGGCGGGTGGCGTGCGGATGTTCCCGAAGGACTGCTCGAGAAGATCGCCCAGTTCGTGGAAGATTTTCCGGCGAAGGTGGACGACTACGAGGGGTTGCTGACGGAGAACCCCATCTGGGTAGAACGCACGCGCAATATCGGCATCATCACGGCAGATGAGTGCATTGCGCTGGGTATCAACGGTCCCATCCTTCGCGGAAGCGGCTACGCCTTCGACCTGCGCAAGGCGAACCCGTATCTGTACTACGACCAGGTGCAGTTCGACATCCCGACCGGCACGGCAGGCGATGTGTACGACCGTTTTCTGGTGCGTATGGAGGAGATGCGACAGGCAAACCGCATCATCAAGCAGTGTCTGCAACGACTGCCCGACGGACCGGTGAGCAGTGAAGACCGCAAAGTGGTGCCGCCTCCGCGTGAGGAACTGGACAACAGCATGGAGTCGCTGATTCACCACTTCAAGCTGTGGACCGAAGGCTTCCGCCCACCGGAGGGGGAGGCGTATGTGCCCATCGAGGGACCCAAGGGCGAGATCGGCTATTATGTGGTCAGTGACGGTAGCAATCGCCCCTGGCGGGTGAAGACGCGCCCACCGTGCTTCATAAACCTTCAGGCGCTGCCTCTCATGAGTAAGGGGCACATGGTGGCAGACATTGTGGCGGTCATCGGTAGCATCGATATCGTGCTGGGAGAGATCGACCGATGAGTGAGGCAATACGACTGAGCGACTATACCCATGTGCGCCGTCTGAACGAAAAAGAGCCTCCGCCCCTGCGCTTTTCCGAGCGGGCAGTGCAGGAGCTGGAGCGCATCAAGCGCCACTACCCGACCAAACGCGCGGCGATGCTGCCTGCGCTGTGGATTGCCCAGCGCGAGTATGGCGGATACCTTCCCCCAGAGGCGTTGATGGAGGTAGCGTACCGATTGGGCACCTCCTACGCCGTGGTCGAAGGGGTGGCGAGCTTTTATACGATGTACAACAAGCGTCCAGTGGGGCGGGTGATGCTGGAGGTTTGCACCAACCTCACGTGCTCCATCTGTGGCGGCTACGAGATACTGCGTTATCTGGAGCAGAAACTGGGTATCCGGGCGGGTGAGACCACACCCGACGGGCAGTTCACGCTGACGGAGGTGGAATGCCTGAACGACTGCGGAAACGCCCCAGTGATGCAGGTGGGAAATCGCTATTTCGGGGGGCTGACGCCCGAGAAACTAGATGCCCTGCTGGAGGAGCTGAAACAGCGGGAAGACCACACCGTGGTTCAGCTCGCAGACACCATTGTGCAGGTGCATCTGCCCGAGAGCGATCGGCAGGAGATCGAGAGGGCACTGGCAGGCGCACAGGCTGGGAACGAGGAGCAGGACGAACAAAATGGCTGAACTGAGGGTTCTGTTCAAGGATATCGATATACCGGGTATCGACACACTGGATGTTTGTGAGCAAAACGGCGGCTACAGCGCGCTGAAGAAAGCGCTGGGCATGACCCGCCAGCAGGTGATCGACGAGGTGAAAGCCTCTGGTTTGCGCGGACGTGGCGGCGCGGGCTTCCCGGCGTGGATCAAATGGAACGGCATCCCCAAGGACGAGAGCCAGCCGCACTACGTGCTGTGCAACGCGGACGAGGGCGAACCCGGCACCTTTAAGGACCGCGAACTGATGATGCGTCATCCGCATCAGTTAATCGAGGGCATGGTCATCGCGGGGTATGCCACCCTTGCCAAAGTAGGCTACATCTACATCCGCGGGGAGTACACCGAGCCTGCTCGCGTGCTGCGTCGCGCCATCGACGAAGCATACCGTGCAGGCTATCTGGGTAAGAACATCCTCGGTAGCGGGGTGGACTTTGACCTGTATCTGCACATGGGTGCAGGGTCGTACGAGTGCGGTGAAGAGTCGGCGATGATGAGCTCGCTGATGGGCGAGAGGGGACAGCCGCGCCTGAAGTTTCCGCACGCGCCCTTGCCCACCATTGCGGGGTTGTGGGACTGTCCCACGCTGATCAACAACGTGGAGACGCTGTCCTGTGTGCCCTCCATCATCCGTAACGGTGGAGCATGGTACGCCTCGATGGGCACCGAGAAGAGCACCGGCACCAAAATCTTCTCGGTGAGCGGGCACGTGAATAAGCCCGGCAACTATGAGGTGGAGATGGGCACGCCGCTGATGGAACTGCTGGAGCTGGCAGGAGGCGTGAAGGGCAAACTGAAGGCGGTTATCCCCGGCGGCTCCTCGGTGCCTATCCTGCCCGCCGAGAAGTGTGATGTGAACCTCGATTACGAGTCTCTGCAGGCTGCTGGCACCATGCTGGGCTCGGGCGGGTTCATGGTGCTGAACGACACGGTGTGCATTGTGCGCTTCATGCGGCGAACCGCTGCCTTCTACGCGCATGAATCGTGTGGGAAGTGCACCCCCTGCCGGGAGGGCACGCGCTGGATGTTAAAGATTTTCGACCGCATTCTGGCGGGTGGTGGACGACAGGAGGACATCGACCTCTTGCTGGAGATTTGCGACCAGATCGACGGGCGGTCATACTGTGGTCTGGGCGACGCGGCAGCCTGGCCCATCCGCGCCAGCATCAAGCACTATCGGCATGAGTATGAGTACTTCATCGAGCATGGCTACTCGGTGGTGGAGTCGAAAGAGGCGGTCACCGTTTGAGCACCCCGTTCGCGCGAGGAGCATTCGGAGGAGGCAACGTAAGGCAGATGGCTGAACAGGAGCTGGTAACCATTGAGATAAACGGTATCGAGCTGCAGGTGCCCAAAGGGGAGATGATCATCGAGTCCGCCAAGCGGGTCGGCGTGGACATTCCCTTTTTCTGTTACCATCCCCGACTGGGCAAAGGGCAGGCGGCGAACTGCCGGATGTGCCTGGTGGAAGCGGGCACCAAACAGCCTGACGGCTCGGTGCGAATGATGCCCAAACCGCAAACATCCTGCAGCCTGCCTGCCAGCCAGGGACTGGTGGTGTATACCGATACGGTAGCCATCCAGAAGGCGCGTCGGGGCATTCTGGAGTTCCTGCTGATTAACCATCCGCTGGACTGCCCGGTCTGCGACCGCGGGGGCGAGTGTCCCCTGCAGAACAATACGCTGTTCTACGGACCTGGTGTGACACGCTACGTGGAAGACAAACGCCACCTGCCCAAAGCCTTCCCCATCAGCGACTACGTGGTGCTGGACCGGGAGCGGTGCATCCACTGCGCGCGCTGTACACGCTTCTCGCAGGAGATTTCGGGTGATGCGCAGCTGGAGTTCCTGAAGCGCGGCGCGGATATGATGGTCAGCACCTTCCAGGATACCGAATTCACCTCGTGCTTCTCGGGCAACACCATCGAGTTGTGTCCGGTCGGGGCGCTGACCAGTCGGCGGTATCGTTTCCGGGCGCGCCCCTGGGATATGAAGTCGCAGAAGAGCGTCTGCACGCGCTGTTCGAACGGCTGCAATATCTGGCTGGACTACCGCCCCAAACGGCTGGTGCGTGTGCTGGGACGCGAAAACGAGGCGGTGAACGAAGAGTGGACGTGCGACCGTGGTAAGTTCGGTCATGAGTACATCAACAGCGACCGACGTCTGCTCAGCCCGCTCGTTCGTCAGGGCGAGAAGTTCGTCACCGCCAGCTGGGCGGAGGCATATCAGGTGATTGCGTCGCGTATCCAGCAGGCGGTACGGGCACACGGTGCGGATTCCGTCGGCGCCATAGGGGGGGCACACCTGTCCAACGAGGAGGCGTACCTCCTGCAGAAACTGATGCGCGTGGCAATCGGCACCAACAACCTCGACCATCGCCTCGAGCGCAATCAGCTGGCAGGCGGTGATACCCTGCTGACGCGCTTCGGTGTGCCGTTCACTCAGACCGCCATCGCCGACATCGAGCGGGCAAAAACGGTTTTCATCATTGGCTCGGAGCTGGTGGACGAACAGCCCATCGTGTTTCTGCGGGCGCGCAAAGCGTGGTATCGCTTCGGTGCGAAGGTGATTATCGCCTACCCGGAGGTCACCGAGACCGAACTGCGCTTCGACGAGCCGGTGGTGTTACGCTATCGCGAGGGCACCGAACCGGTGCTGGTGGCAGGACTTCTGCATCTGGTGCTGTCGTCGGCAGAGGCGGGTAGCCGCGCGGACGCTGTATGGAACTCTGTGAGCGTCTACACCCCGGAGCGCGTGGCAGAAGAGACCGGCGTGTCGTTGGACGCCCTGCGCGAGGCGGCGAGCCTGCTGGGTGAGGGCACGGTGTTCCTCTGTGGTGGGCGGGTGCGCAACCATGCCGAGTACCCCACACTGGTGCGCACTCTGTGTCGTCTGGTGGAGGTTACAGGCAACGCCGGGCGGGCGAACGGTGGACTGAACATCCTCCTGCCAGAGGTCAACTCGCACGGTGCTGCGGACATGGGCGTGCTTCCCGATATGTTGCCCGGGTACGCACCCGTTGGCGATGTCGGTGCGCGTCAGCACCTGGAGAGGCTCTGGAATGTGAGCCTTCCCGCGCAACCCGGTCTGAGCTCTCAGGCGATGCTGGAAAGGGCAGCGCAGGGGCAGATGCAGGTGCTGTATATCGTCGCGGAGGACATTGCGCAGAAGTACCACGACCCGGCGCTGGCACAGCGTGCGCTGGAGAACGCGGGCTTTGTGGTGGTGCAGGACCTGTTTCTCACCGAGACCGCGCAATATGCCGATGTGGTTCTGCCTGCTGCCAGCGTGGCGGAAAAAGAGGGCACCTTCACCAACACCGAGAGGCGCGTTCAGCGGTTCTGGGAGGCGCTGGACTCCCCGTCGCCCGATGTGAAGCCGGACCTGAACATCTTCGCCGAGCTGGCGGTGTATCTGGGCAAACCGATCCCCGTGTTCTCGGCAGAGCAGGTCATGGAGGAGATTGGCAAAGCGTTTCCGGCGTACGCCGACTGCCACTACGACCAGATGCCGCCGGAAGGCATACGGTGGCAGGCGTTGACGCGGGTGGCGGAGAGCAGGGAAAAGGCAACGCAGTTGACCTGAGCCAGCCGCCCGTGCTTGCGCTCGGACAGGGGGGGAAGACGGGTTTCTGCTGAACCTGACGCCTTACTGATTTAGCTTGGAGCCATCATAGCATGTTAGAGGGAGAAGGAGGACGGTGGACGCACTGCTGAGTAATGCGTGGGTGGTTATCCCACTGCGAATCCTGATCGTGGTGGGATTTGTGCTGACAGCCGTACCTGCGCTGGTGTGGATCGAGCGACGTGCGCTGGCTATGATGCAGGTACGCAAGGGACCCAACCGGGTGGGTCCGGCTGGGCTACTACAACCAGTCGCCGACGGGATCAAACTCTTCTTCAAAGAAGATGTGGTGCCGGAGAAGGTAGACCGGTTCATCTACTTCCTGGCGCCGGCGGGGTTCCTGATACCGGTGCTGTGTGCGCCGGCAGTAATTCCGTGGGGACCGAACGATCGGCTGACGCCCATTGCCGACATCAACATTGGCATCCTGTTCCTGCTGGCGATGACCTCGCTGACGGTGTACGGCATCGTGCTGGCGGGGTGGTCGTCCAACAATAAGTACTCTCTGCTGGGCGGACTTCGCGCTTCCGCACAGACCATCTCCTATGAGCTGGCGATGGGGCTGTCGATTATCTCGGTGGTGTTGTTTAGCGGTTCTCTGTCCATGCGCGATATGGTGCTCAATCAGCAGGGGAGTCTGGGTCTGCTGGACTGGCACGTATTCCGCCTTTTCCCGCTGGGCCTGATTGCCACGGGCATTTTCCTGATTGCGATGCTGGCAGAGACCAACCGCGCTCCCTTTGACCTGCCTGAAGCCGAAACGGAGCTCATCGCTGGCTACCATACGGAGTACAGCAGTATGAAGTTCGCCATGTTCTTCATGGGCGAATACGCCAGCATGGTGACCATCTCGGCGGTGATGGTGACACTGTTCTTTGGCGGCTGGCTATCGCCTCTGCCGTTCGCACCCTTCACCTGGATCCCGGGACCGCTGTGGTTCCTGATTAAACTGGGCGTCTTCATCTATCTGTTCGTGTGGGTGCGAGCCACCCTGCCACGCCTGCGCTACGATATGCTGATGAAGCTCGGCTGGCTGAGGCTGTTGCCGACCGCTCTGGTGAATCTCTTTCTGGTTGCCGCCATCATCTGGTGGCAGAAGTAGGAGGAGGGCATGTTCGAGCAGATACTGTTCGCCATCATGGCGCTGGTGATTGTGGTAACCTCCATCGGCGTGGTGGCGGTGCGGAACCCGGTGCGCAGTGCACTGAACCTCGTGGCAAACTTCTTCGCGCTGGCGGTGCTATACGTGCTGCTTTATGCGCAGTTTGTGGCGGCGGTGCAGATTATCGTCTATGCGGGCGCAATTATGGTGCTGTTCCTGTTCACCATTATGCTCCTGAATCTGGGTTCGCCTTCCGAACTGGCGGAACGCAGTGACATCAAACGTCCCATCACTTGGGGACTGGCTCTGCTGTTCGTCATCGTGCTGGCGGGGGGTGTGTTCATACGGCTGGGAGAGGCGAAGCCCGCAGGGGACGATATCGGCACGGTGCAGATGGTTGGCAAGCACCTGTTCACCGACTGGGTGTATCCGTTTGAACTCACCTCAGTACTGCTGTTGATAGCCATTGTGGGAGCCATTGTGATGGCGAAACGGAGGCTGTAGGCATGGGAGCGGTACCGATTAGCTGGTATCTGATGCTTAGCGCGTTCATGTTCGCGATGGGCGTGACGGGCGTGGTGATCAAGCGCAACCCGATTGTCATCTTCATGTGCATTGAGCTGATGCTGAACGCGGCGAACCTGGCTTTCCTCGCGTTTGCGCGGATGCAGGAGCCGCTGAGTACGCAGGTCGCGGGGCACGTGTTTGTGATACTGGTGATGGCTGTGGCGGCGGCAGAGGTGGCGATAGGGCTTGGTATTATCGTGGCGATCTATCGCCTCCGTGACACCATTAATGTGGACGAAATGAACCTCTTGAAGTTCTGAGGGCTGGGGGCGGACGATGAACAGTGTGTTTGACCTGATATGGGTGGTCATTGGCTTACCGCTGGCGGGCTTTCTGCTGCACGCCTTCTTCGGGAAGCGGCTTGGCAAGAAGGCGGTGGGCACCATCGGCACGGCGGTGGTGCTGGGTGCGTTCGGGCTATCGGTGTATCTGCTGACGGAACTGCTGAAACTGCCTGCCGAGGAGCGACAGGTGCTCAGCACGCTAATCCGCTGGGTCGAGGTGGGCGACTTCCGCGTTGCCTGGGAGGCGCTGATCGACCCGCTCTCCCTGCTGATGGCGTTGATTGTCACGGGTGTCGGCGGGCTGATTCACCTGTACTCCACCGGCTACATGGCGGACGATGAGGACTACCCGCGCTTTTTCACCTACATGAACCTGTTTATCGTCTTCATGCTGACGCTGGTGCTCAGCAACAACCTGTTGATGATGTTCGTGGGCTGGGAAGGCGTCGGTCTGTGCTCGTATCTGCTCATCGGCTTCTGGTATAAGGACAAGGTGAACACCGACTCGGCGAACAAGGCGTTCATCGTCAACCGCATCGGCGACTGGGGCTTCATGCTGGCGGTCATCATGTGCTTCTGGTATCTGGGGTCGCTGACCTTCGCCGGGGATGGCAACATCTTCGATAGGGCGATAGAACTGCAGAGCAAAGGTGTGTTGTCGTCGGGCATCATCACCGCGATTGCGTTACTGCTGTTCGTCGGGGCAGCGGGCAAATCGGCGCAGTTTCCGCTGTACATCTGGTTACCGGACGCCATGGCGGGACCAACGCCGGTTTCGGCGCTGATTCACGCAGCAACAATGGTCACGGCGGGCGTGGTGATGGTGACGCGCTGTCACGTGTTCTACGAGATGGCTCCCGCGGCGATGCTGGTGGTGGCGGTGGTCGGTGTGTTCACCGCGATATTCGCCGCGACCATCGCCATTGCGCAGACCGACATCAAGCGCGTGCTGGCGTATTCCACCGTCAGCCAGCTGGGCTACATGTTTCTGGCGTGCGGTGTGGGGGCGTTTGCTTCAGGCATGTTCCATGTGACCACGCACGCTTTCTTCAAGGCTCTGCTCTTTCTGGGCTCCGGCGCGGTGATTCTGGCGCTGCACCACGAGCAGGACATGCGGCGCATGGGTGGTCTGGCGAAATACCTGCCCGTTACCTACTGGACGATGCTGATGGGGTGGCTGGCAATAGCGGGTATTCCGCCGCTGGCTGGGTTCTTCTCGAAAGATGAGATTCTGGCTTCCACCTTCGGCACGCA
>CAKZNX010000324.1 GCA_937132045.1 uncultured bacterium | reverse complement strand
CGCTGCTCGCAATGACACAGGGGTTGAGGGGGATTGCTTCGTCGCTGAGCTCCTCGCAATGACACGAGGGTTGAGGGAGATTGCTTCGTCGCTTCGCTCCTCGCAAGGACACGGAGGGCGTGGAGGGGGATTGCTTCGTCGCTTCGCTCCTCGCAATGACACGGTAGAGGTGTCATTGCGGTAATGAGAGAGAGAAACGTTACGGCTCTGTTGCGTCGAGGTCGTGGGATGGTTCTGTCTGTTCGGTTTCGGTCTGGCGTTTTTGCAGCTCACGCAGGTGGTTCAACCGTTCCTTAATTCTGCGCTCCAACCCGTTGTCGGACGGCTCGTAGTAGGGCAGGTTCCAGTTGCCCTCTGGCAGGTAGCGCTGAGCCACCCAGTGACCCGGGTAGCTGTGCGGGTAGATGTAGTCTTTGCCGTGTCCCAGCTGCTGTGCGCCCCGATAGCTGGCGTCTCGCAGGTGCAGGGGAACGGGTGCCAGCGGTTGCGTCTCCAGATCGTGCAGTGCTTTGTTCAGCGCCGCGTAACTGGCGTTGCTCTTGGGAGCGCAGGCGAGATACGTGGTGGCTTGCGCCAGCGTAATCTGTGCCTCCGGCAGACCGATGAACTGCGCCGCCTCCATGGCAGCAACAGCCACCAGCAGGGCGTGCGGGTCAGCGTTGCCGATATCTTCGCTTGCCAGAATCACCAGCCGACGGGCGATGAAACGGGGGTCTTCGCCTGCCCGCATCATTCGCGCCAGATAATGCAGGGCGGCATCGGGGTCGGAACCGCGCACCGATTTGATGAAAGCGGAGATGGTGTCGTAGTGTTCATCGCCTTCGCGGTCGTAACGCGCCGCCCGTTGCTGAACCACCTGCTCCAGCATCTCCAGCGTCACGGTGCGTCTTCCCTGTGCATCTGGCTGGGCGAGGGCGGTCGCCGCTTCCAGCACGTTCAGCGCGACCCGGGCATCCCCATTGGCGACGCGGAGAAGGTAGTCCATGCATTCGGCGGGTAACTGCACGCGCAGTTTGCCCAGTCCACGTTCCTCGTCCCGCAGGGCGCGTTCCACGATGACACGCAGATGCTGCTCGGTGAGCGGCTCGAACCGCAGCACCCGCGACCGGCTCAGCAATGGTGCATTGATCGCGAAGTAAGGGTTCTCGGTCGTTGCGCCCATCAGGATGATGGTGCCGTTCTCCACATGGGGCAGAAAGGCATCTTGCTGGGCGCGGTTGAACCGGTGGATCTCGTCGACAAACAGGATGGTGCGCTGTCCGTGCAGCTGACGGCGATTGCGCGCCTCCTCGATGGCTTTGCGCACCTCGGCGACACCGCTGGTGACCGCGCTGTATTCCACAAAATGACACCGCGTGTGCGCCGCGATGATGCGTGCCAGCGTGGACTTGCCACAACCGGGCGGTCCCCAGAAAATCACCGAGCCGAGCTGGTCGTTCTCGATGGCGCGGCGGATTGCCGTCCCTTCGCCCACCAGATGCTCCTGCCCGACGAACTCCTCCAGCGTGCGTGGGCGCAACCGCGCAGCCAACGGCGCCTCTATGTCCGTCTCGTACCGGTTTTGCTGTTCGAACAGGCTCATATTCGTCCCTGTAGGAGATTGTAGCAGATGGTGAGGGCGATTGCAAAGCGACGACACTGACTGGCTACAACCAGATTCGCCTGTCCAGACTTCGATACTGGATTGCCTCTGCGACGTGCGCCAGCCCGATCTGTTCCTCGCCCGCCAGGTCGGCGATGGTGCGCGCCAGCTTCACAATGCGGTCAAACGCCCTCGCACTGATGCCCATCTGCTGGCTCACCTGCTTCAGCATCGCCTTCACGTCCTCGGATAGCGGGCAGAACTGACGCAACAGGCGGGTGGTCATCTGCGCGTTGCAGCGAGCGCCGGTGCCTGCGAACCGTTGCTGCTGAGTCTGTCGCGCCCGCACCACCCGTTCGCGAATCGCCGAGGAGGGTTCGCCCAGTTGCGTGCGCAGAAGGTCGTCGTGTGACAGTCGCGGTACCTCGATGTGGATGTCGATGCGGTCGAGCAGGGGACCCGACACGCGCTGTTGATACTTGCGGATTTGCGTGGGCGAGCAGGTACATCCATGCTGGTGGTCGCCGAAGTAGCCACAGGGACAGGGGTTCATGGCGGCAATCAGCATGAAGCGGGCGGGATAGGCGATGCTTGCCTGCACGCGGGCGATGCTCACAATGCCATCCTCCAGCGGCTGGCGAAGAACCTCCAGTACCTCGCGACGGAACTCGGGCAGCTCGTCGAGGAACAGCACTCCATTGTGCGCCAGGCTCACCTCACCCGGGCGTGGCACACTGCCACCTCCCACCAGCGCGGCGTTACTGCTGGTATGGTGGGGAGAGCGGAACGGGCGAGTGGTCAGCAGTCCGGTATGGGGCGGTAACAGCCCGGCGACGCTGTACAGCTTGGTGATTTCGATCGCCTCGTCCACCGTCATCGGCGGGAGGATGGTGGGCACGCGCCGCGCCAGCATCGTCTTGCCGGAGCCGGGCGGACCGATCATCACCACGTTATGCCCACCTGCAGCGGCAACCTCCAGCGCACGCTTCACGTGGTGCTGACCCTTCACGTCGGCGAAGTCCACCTCGTATTCGGGCGGTTTCTGCAGGAGCTGCTCGGGCTCGCTCTGAATCGGGGTGATACCGTCGTGGGTGTTCAGCAGCTCCACCGCCTCCGCCAGGCTGTTCACGGGATACACCTCCACCTTACCCACTACCGCAGCTTCGGGGGCGTTGGAGGCAGGCACCACCATGCGCCGAATGCCCTGCTGACGAGCGTGGATGGCGGTCGGGAGCACGCCGGTGACGGGGCGCACCGTGCCGTCCAGCGACAGCTCGCCAAGCACGAGGGTATCGCTCAGCCATTCGCTGTCCACCTGCCCGGCGGCTGCCAGAATGCCGATGGCGATGGGCAGGTCGAGTGACGGACCCTCCTTGCGAAGGTCGGCGGGAGCGAGGTTCACGGTAATCTTACGGACTGGATAGTGCAGTCCTGAGTTGCGGATAGCGAGGCGTACGCGGTCTACCGCTTCCTGCACGGCACGGTCGGGCAAACCGACGAGAGTAAGCCCCGGTATGCCGCCCGGTTGCATGTCCACTTCCACTTCGATGGTATGCGGTTCGATGCCGTGTACGGTGCCGGAAAGTACACGAACGAGCAATCCCTTCCTCCTCAAACTGCTGGCAGTCAGACCCGTTTGAGCAATCGTGCCATCCAATCCGACAGCATCTGGCGCATGGCTGGAGACAGCCGGGTGAACTCCAGACCGACCCGGTACTCCGCGGGTATCTTATCCGGTATCACGCTGCCGACACGCACCACCCGTGCCTGCCCGAAGATCGTCAGGTTCGCCTCGGGGAGGGTGATCTGGAAGGAGACCTCTTCGCCGACACGCGGTGTACGCGGCACCAGACAGGAGAAACCGCTCTGGCTCAGGTCGTACAGTTCGCCGTTTAGCGTCTGCGGAAGCGCCTCAGGTTCGTGTCGGGAGGACAAGCCCAGAGTGATCTGCCCGCTCTCTCTGGCGCGCGGATGCCTGCGGCGTTGCAGGCGATGGATCGATGCCGGTTTGACCAGATACAGCGCTTGCCGGGGCGCCGGGGTCATTTTGAAGCGCGACCGGAACTGGTAGACGCCGTCGCCTCGGGTGAACTGAACGATCGCCACCCCCTGCGACAGCACCTCGTCGCTCAGTATCCCCAGCGGGGGCTCGATCTCGAGGCTGCGGTCGTCCTGGGAGATGACACGAGGGGTATAGGTGTATGACCATTCGCCGCGTCGGATATCCACCACCACTTTCTCCCCTGTCTCCAGTAGCATGTGACTGCCCGGCGCACTGATCAGTCGCCAGACCAGGTCTGTAAAGGCATCCAGGTCAAACGGTTTCTGCAGAACAGCATTCGCGCCCAGTCGCACAGCTTCCTCGTGCAGATTCACATCGTCGTAGGCGGTCATCAGGATACAGGGGAGGTTGGGATAGTCGTGCCGAAGCTCACGCAGCACCTCAACCCCATCTTTTCGTGGGAGACGGATATCGAGCACAGCCGCATCCACCGGTTGCGAGCGAATGATCTCAAGCGCGTCAACGCCATCATGCGCAATCACACACTGCAGGTCTCGTTTTTCAAGCCTTGCAGCCAGCACCTTGCACAGATTCGTTTCGTCATCCGCCACCAGCACCCGGGTAGACACCGCCCATTCCCCTTTCCAGTACGCCCGTCCGTCGATACGGGATTTGCTAATAGATAGCAAATACTGTAGAATTGCTGGCTTATCCTTCCGACGCTTTCTCGGTAATCCATATATGCAAGTTCCGTACCATTCAAGACGGTTTTGACCCCTGTCGGCGAAGAATTTCTCATAATTTCGTCTGCAAACTACCTAGATTTGCAGCATGCCGGCACTTATCAGCTCGGCTTCAGGGTCAGCAAGCACTATCGCGCGCAAAATCACGTTTTCCAGCTCTCGAACGTTGCCGGGCCAGTCGTGCTGCATTAGCAAATCCATCGCCTCTGGAGTCACACCCCGGATGTTCCGCTCGTTCTCGCTGGCGAAGCGCTTCACGAAATGCTCTACCAGAAGCGGGATGTCTTCTTTGCGTTCGCGCAGTGGTGGTATGTAAATCTGAACGACCTTCAGACGGTAGTACAGGTCCTCGCGAAACTTGCCCTCTTTGACCAGCTGCAGGAGGTCCCTGTTGGTTGCGGCGATGAGTCGCACATCCACCTTGATGGTCTTGGTTCCCCCAAGCCGCTCGAAAGCACGTTCCTGAAGGACGCGCAGGAGCGACACCTGTATCTTGGGAGAGATGTCGCCGATTTCATCGAGGAACAGGGTGCCTTTGTCCGCCAGCTCGAAACGTCCGGGTTGCGCTGTGTCGGCTCCGGTGTATGCGTTCTTCTCGTGTCCGAACAGCTCATTTTCCAGCAGGGTTTCGGGAAGGGCGCCGCAGGATACCGCAATGAACGGCTGGTTTGCCCGGTGGCTGTTGCGATGAATGGCTTTGGCGACCATCTCTTTGCCTGTACCGCTCTCGCCCAGTATCAGCACGGTCGCCTGAGAGTTGGCTACTCGCTCGATCAGGCGAAACACCTCCTGCATGGCTTCACTCTGACCGACGATGTCGCTGAAGTCAAGCCTACCGGGCTTTGTTCGGACCGGTTTGGTCTCCTCAAGGAACAGCCTGTAACGTTCCGCGGCTTTGTCTACCTTTGCCTTCAGCTCGTCGAGGTCGAACGGTTTGACGATATAGTCGATCGCGCCGTCTTTCATTGCCTGCACGGCTGTCTGTATCGTCGGATGCGCCGTAATGACGACGGCAGTGACATCAGGATGGCGCTTGCGTATTTCCCGCAGCACTTCGATACCGTTCATGCCCGGCAGAATCAGATCGGTAATCAGGAGATGAATCGGTTGCTGTTCGGCGAGCTCCAGCGCGCGCTGACCATGCTCCGCTGCGAGCACGTTGTAATCTTTAGACAGATGCAGGTGCAGCACACGACGGTGGGTGGCTTCATCGTCCACCAGCAGGACGGTAAGCGGTGCCCGTTTTTGTGCGGAAGCTTTAGCCATGGTGATAACCTCCTTCTTCTCTGCGTTCGCTTACAGGTCTGGCGGGTTGTTGCGGAGGTTTGCGCTCTCTCTGACCTCCATGCGGGGAAGGCGCCTTACAGGACGCACAGGGAGAGTGATACGCATCTCGGTGCCGACCCCAACCTCACTCTGCACCTCGATACTACCGCCGTGGCTCTCCACGATCTTCTGCACGTTCGCCAAACCCAGACCCGTGCCCTCGGACTTTGTAGTGTAGAAAGGCGTGAATATGCGCTCCAGGTCTGTTGCCGGTATGCCTGTGCCCGTGTCTCGAACGATGAGACGCACCACATCTCCGGGTGCGGGCGCCGCCTCGATGTACAGGTCACCGCCTTCCGACATGGACTGCACCGCGTTGATGACCAGATTGCGAAGAACCTCTTTCAGCTGCGCTGGGTCCGCCTTGATGGTAAACGGAACGGAGACCTGCACGTGCAGGCGGACATTGTGTTCGTCGAGGTACTGATGCATGAACTGCAGGGTGTTGTTGACGAGCTGCGTCAGGTCGACGTCCTGAAATACCGGCTCAGTGGGGCGGGCAAACTTGAGGAACTCCCGGATCTTGGCGTCCAGTGAGTCTACTTCGGCGATAATCATGTTCAGGAACTCTTCCGCCTGGGAATGCAGGGCATATTCGCTGAGCAGATACTGGGCGGTTACCCGGATGGAGCTCAGCGGGTTGCGCACCTCATGGGCGATGGTAGAAGCAAGCAGCCCAACCGTTGCCAGCTGCCCCACGCGCTGAACCTCCTTTTCCATACGCACCTGCCGGGTGATGTCCTCGAACACAAACACCACGCCCTGCACCGAACCGTTCGGCGCACGCAGGGGCGAGCTTTCGAAGTTGAAATACATCTCTCCACGCTGATAGGGATGCAGAACACACTTGAAGCGCGAGTCTCTCTCGCCCGTCCGGAAGGGTGCGCGGATGATACTTAGCAGTGTCTCCTTCTCGTCTTCAGGCAGGAAGAAGTGCGCCAGCAGGTCTTCTAATTTGTGCCCGAGCGCAGCGCTCTGTGTGACAGAGGTGATCCGCTCAGCTGCCTCGTTCCAGGTAAGCACGGTCTCGTCGCGATCGATGCTCATGACGCCGACACCGATACTGCTCAGCAGGTTGCGAGTGTACTCCCACAGGTCATGCAGTTCTTTGAAGCGTCTATCGAGGTCTTCATACAGTCGGGCGTTCTCGATCGCCATACCTGCCTGGTTAATGAACGTGGAGAGCAGCTGGATGTTGGCGCGGTCGATGGAACGTTTGGAGGGCTTATTGTCGGCGACAACCACGCCAATCACCCGGTCGCGCGCCAGGATAGGTGCCACCAGAAAAGCGTCGGTGCCCAGCATTCGCCCGAACCCGCGCATCGGCTGAGAGGACTTCTGAGCGTTTGTTTCGACAAACGGTATCTTGGTGCGCACCACCATGCCGATGACGCCGTCAGCCACGCGCACCGACGTCCTCCCGATGGTTTGGGGGTTATACCCTCGCACCGCTCTGGGGTTGAGCAATCTGCCCGACTTGTCCAGCAGGAAGATAGCGCATCGGTCGAACTGAACGGTCTCCACGATGCCGTCAGCGGTCTGCTGCAGGATAGCCTCGAGGTCGAGGGTCGAGTTTACCGCGGCGCTGAGGCTGGAGAGCACCGAGAGTTCGTTCAGGCGGTGTGTCAGGTCGTGGTACAGGCGAGCGTTCTTGATGGCGGCGGCTGCCTGCATGGCGAAGATGCTGAACAGGCGCAGGTGCTGCTGGTCGAAGACTGGCGCGGGTTTGCGCCGATGAATGTTCAGCACGCCCACCACCAGTCCATGACCGTCGCGAAGCGGCACGCAAAGCGACGCCGAGATGTCCGGACGGTAGGTCACATCTTCGCCCTTCAGACGCGGCTCCATGCGGGGATCGGTGATGAGCATGGCTTCACCGCTGGCTGCCACCCTTCCCGCGATACCCTCTCCCCAGGGCACGCGCGCCTCCATGATGATCGTTTCGGGCAGCCCGTAGCTCGAACGGATGACGAGTGTATGGTCATCTTCATCGCGGAGCATCAAGGAGCAGGCATGTGCCTCCATTACTTCGGTGGCTTTGCGGGTGATCATGTCCAGCAGAGCCTGCAGGTCGCCCGTATCCATGGCCTGCCCGATCTCGTATAGCGCGGTGACCTCGCGCAGTCGGCGGTCGCTGTAGCGCTGAGCCTGTTGCAGATGCAGTTGTGCCTGCAGTCGTTCAACCGATAGCTTGACGAGCAAAAACCACGCCGACAGCAGCGATTCATCGCATTCGGTGAAGGGTGTGGTTCTCAGCACGCTGACGATATACATGGCGTTGTAGGGCTGCAGGAGGAACGAACTCAGCCACGCAAACAGATCGCCCATCTGCTGGATGTGCGCGCGTTCGGAAGTGCCTACCTGCGACACCAGCTCTATCAGGGCTTCGCTCGGAAGGCGTTCGTAGTCGTCCGACTTGGGCACCGCGTTAATGAGCGTCACGCTCGGCGGGCTCTCGCTCACCGTCCAGAGGGCGACCTGAACGGCGCCAAAATGCCCCACAGCCTCTTCCAGCAGACCCTCCAGCGCCGTGTCTACAGCACCCGATGCAACCTCGCGGAGTATGCGCTGAATAAAGGCGTAATGTCCCTCGACGGGTAACGAGACTGCTTCCATACAACCAACCTTCTTTGTGTCTGAACGACGGTAATGGACAACGACCGTTACAACGACTGCTTTTCGATTTCTTCGGCAAACTGCAGATAGTGGTCTACCACCTCTTCGGCGGCGCCATCTGCCATGACGCGCCCCTGATGCAGCCAGATAGCGCGGGAAGCCACCTGACGCACCTGATTCATATCGTGAGAAACCAGAACTATCGTTCGCCCCTCGCGTTGGAATTCCTGTATCTTACGCAGGCATTTATGCTGGAACGCTTCATCGCCAACTGCCAGCACCTCGTCCATCAGGATAATCTCCGGGTCGGTATGGACGGCGACGGCAAAACCCAGCCTCAGCACCATGCCCGAAGAATAGGCACGTACCGGCGTGTCGATGAACTCTACCAGCTCGGCGAAGCGGACGATGGCGGGTAGTCGCTCGGCTATCTGTTGACGGGTCAAACCAAGGATGATGCCGTTGAAGTAAATGTTCTCCAGCCCCGTCAGGTCGGGGTGAAACCCTACGCCAAGCTGCAATAGTGGCGCCACCCGCCCGTTCACCCATACCTTGCCTGCGGTTGGCAGTATCACCCTGGCGATAATCGCCAGCAGGGTGGATTTGCCGCTGCCGTTGACGCCAATCAGCCCAACTGTCTCCCCGTGCCGAATGGTGAGACTGACATCGTTCAGCGCCTGGTGCACCTCTATCCGCCTGCGATAACGGAAGATCGACAGCAGGATGCCCTTCAGCGAAGAGTACGGTTGGTGTGATAGACGATACTTCTTTGAAACATGTTCCAGTATGATGGCAGCGTCTTTCATGGCTGTTCCGCAAAGTCCCACTTTCGCTTATTGAAGAAGGCATAGCCCAGCACGAACACCACCAGCGACGCCGCGCACGCCACCGCGAGCAGTCCCCAATCCATCGGCAGGGAGGCGAAGGTCTGTTTCTCTGCCACACCCACCTGCTGTACGGTGATGGGGGGCAGAAGCACCTTGCGGTAGGCGGTCATCAGCATGGCGATGGGGTTTAAGTGGTAGATGAGATAAATCCAGCGCTGCCACTCGGGCGAGGCGAGCTGTGCATGGTAGACCTGCTCCGAGAAATAGATGACCGGCACCAGATAAAACATGAGCTGCAGTCCGATACTCACGATGTACTTGGTGTCCTCGTAAAAGACGTTCAGGCACGAGATGATAAGGCTTAAACCCGCAATCAGCAGGGTTTGAAACACTACCAGCACCGGCAGCAAAGCCACGCTGGGCAAAAGAGGCGCACCCACATAACCGAGCAGATACACGAAGAAGACGACCAGCGCCAGCCCGAAATGGATCAGGTTCGCCAGCACGGCAGCGAGGGGCAACACCTCGCGCGGGAAGTAGACCTTTTTGACCAGCTGAATCTGCGCCAGAACCGACTGCGACGAGTCCAGCAACGCCGTCTGGAAATACATCCACGGCAGAAACGCCGCCAGCACGTACGCCGAATAGTTGGGGATGACCATGCCCATCACCCGCTTGAACACAATGGTAAGCACCGCCACCGTGACCAGCGGGACAATCAGCGACCAGAAGAAGCCAAGATAGGAGTTCTTGTACCGCACGCGAAGCTCGCGCAGAACCAGCGTCCAGAGCAGCTCGCGATAGCGATACAGTTCGCGCAGCTCGTTGATCATGATAGACGTCCTGCGAGATGTACGAGCGCACCTGATGGGATACGCCCGCTGAATGACAGGTTCATCTCATCCCTGTGTGCTCATTATAACAACAGCGCTGTTGTCGGTCAAAGCGACCGGCGAAACCGGACCAGTTTCGGGTGCAGGCAGTGCTGCAGTACGTAAGGCAGAACTCCCTATCGCTGGCTCGCCGGTGATGGCGCGACCACGCACCGATACACCTCCAGTATCTTCTCCGTCATCTGCACGGGGGTTAGCCGCGGCGCCTCCAGAGCGTTCTGGCTCATTCGCTGGCGAAGCGTCGCATCCGACAACAGCCCCGCCACCGCGTCGGCAAATACCGCTGCATCATCTGGCACCAGCACACCGTCCACACCGTCCCGCACCGACTCGGGCGCGCCCCCTTCGTTCACCACCACGCAGGGCAGTCCATGCGCCTGCGCCTCCCAGATGACCAGCCCCTGCGTCTCGGTTACCGACGGGAAGGCGAACACGTCCGCCGCGGCATACACGGCGCTAATCTGCTCATGCGGAACCCTTCCCTCCAGTCGCACCGATGCCGACAGTCCCATCTGCTGGATGCGTCGGCGCAGGAACCCCTCGGCGCTACCGCTACCCACCAGCCATAGCAGTGTATCCGGCATGGGCTGCAGAACCCGCGGCAGCATTTCCAGCAGGAGGTTCAGGTTCTTCTCCTGCGCCAGCCTGCCCACATAGACAATAATCGGCTTATCCGGCGGCAAGCCGTAGCGCTCCCGCGCCGTATGGCGGGCAACAGGTATCGGGTGGAAATCTACCCCTGTTGGCACCACCTCCACCACGGGAGGTCTTACCCCGAAGCGTTCCAGATAGTGCTGTGCGAACCTGCTGGGTACGATGGTGGCGTCCGTCTGGCGATAGAACCGGCGCAGGTGCCACCACAGCATTAAGCGCAGAAGTCCGCCCGGCGCGATGGGCACATAGTGCAGGTAACGGTCGTACAGCGTGTGATAGTGCCCCACCACCGGCACCTGATACCTCTTACCGAGCCGCAACCCGATCACTCCGAGCAGGAACGGGATTTGCACGTGTATCACATCGGGGCGGTTCTGCTGAAACAGGCGATGCAGATAGGGTAGCGGGCGTGGTTGCGGCAGGGGATAGTCGCGCGCAGCGAACCACTTGAAGGACGGCACGCGAATCACATCCTCCTCATCGCCAGGGGCATCGGGATGCTGTGAAGTCACCACCGTCACCCGATGTCCACGCGCCAGCAGGTCGCGCCTCAGGGTGCCCACAGACACCGCTACCCCATTGGTGATGGGTGGATAGGATTCGGTGAAGATGGCGATATGCACCGCGCTCTACCGTTTTCGTCCTCTTCGGGCTTCCTGAGCCTGCTGTCGTGCTTCCAGAAAGGCGATGACGTCAGACAGGCGGAACCGTCGCTGGTTGCCCGGCGTGCGATAGTGGTTGAGCAAACCGCGCTCGGTGTAGCGGCGAACGGTGGTCGGGCATACTCCCAGCAGTCGGGCGGTGTCCTCCAGCGTCAGCGAGGGGTTCAGCAGCCTTTCCACCAGTTCCTGACGGCTCTCCTTGAACTGCCTGTCGTAGTAGCGCTGGGTCACCTCGTCGTCGCCCAGCTCCACCAGCAGGCGCACGTGTTTGGGCACCCGCTTCCAGAGCTCCTCGATGGACTGAGGCGGCGGTACCGGGCGCACACTGCGTGTGTAGGGGGCACGGCGCACCAATCTCGCTCGGCTGGGTTTCTCGGCAGGTGGCTGCTCCACTTCCGTTATGGTATCCCTCACGGACGCCGTCGCCGCCTCTTGCGGTGATGGTTCTGCGGTCACCTCCTCCTCGTATGGGGCGGGCTGTTCCTGTTCATCTTGCGCTTCGGTCGCCACTGCCTCAGGCGCTTCAGCAACGGCAGGAGCCGGTTCCGCGGTTTCCGGTGCGGACGGCATATCTGCTTCGGTCTCTGTGCTTGCGATGGAGGGTTCTGACGCTTCTTCTGTTGCTGCAGGCGGTGTGGGCACCACCGGCTGGCTGGCAGGACGGCGCAGGGTAAAGATATAGTCTGCCGGATCGGGCACAGGAGTTTCGGCGATCTGCACCTGTTCCAGCGCAGGCGGCAGGGTTACTTCTTTCTCTGCCTGCGGTTCTGCAGGTTTCTGCTCAAGCAGAGGGCTGGAAGGGGACGTGCTCGCTACCAGTTGTTCGGGTGACTCTTCAGGCTTCTGCAGCACCAGTGGCGCGGCTGTTGGGGCAACCGCCTGGGCAGAAGGCTCTGGGCGGGCGGGCTGGGATTCGGGCGGCTTCGGCTCCTCCTTCCGTTCCTTCTCGTCCACATACTGCTGTTCCAGATATTTGAACCAGTCCTCTAACGTTCTCACCGTTCAATCCCCCTGAAAAACCAGCATGGCATCTCCAAAGCTCAGGAAGCGATAAGCCAGCGCGATTGCCTCGTGGTATGCTGCGAACACATTGTCCTTGCCGGCGAATGCGCAGGTGAGCAACAAAGGCGTGGACGCTGGCAGGTGGAAGTTGGTCACCAGCGCTTCCACAACCTGAAACTGGTACCCCGGAAGAATGAGCAACTCGGTGCTGCCCAACCGGGGAGCTACCGTCCGCCTGCCGGTAGCCGCGCTCTCCAGTGCGCGCACGCACGTGGTGCCGACCGCCACAATCCGACCGGAAGTGTTATTGATGGCATCGGCTGTCTCTTCAGAGATGGTATACCATTCGGGGTGCAGACGTCCCTGCGCCAGCATCTCCGGTTCCGGATGGCGGAAGGTGGCAATGCCCACGTGCAGGGTGATGGTGACAATGCGCACGCCCTTCGCGCGGATACGTTCCAGCAGCTCCGGTGTGAAGTGCAGTCCGGCGGTGGGTGCGGCTGCGGAACCGTTGACGGCGGCATACACCGTCTGGTAGCGCTCCTCGTTCTCCAGCTTGCGGTGGATGTAGGGCGGCAGCGGAATCTCGCCGATGGGATGAGTGTGCACCGCGTGGGCGTCGTCAAAGCGCAGCAGGCGCAACCCCTGCGGCAAAACACCGAGCACCTCGGCGTGCAGGTGCCCTTCCAGCACCACACAAGTGCCCGGCAGCAACCGCCTGCCCGGGCGCACCACCGCTTCCCAGACGCCCGACTCCACCTCGCGCAGCAACAGGGCTTCCACCTGCGCGCCGGTTGTTTTCGTACCACGCAGACGGCGTGCGCTGACGCGCGTGTTGTTCAGCACCAGGGTGTCGCCCGGCTCGAGGTACTCCACGATATCCCGAAAGATGCGATGCTCCCGCCTGCCCGAACCGCGGTACAGCACCAGCAACCGAGAGCTGTCCCTTGGCTCCACTGGTTGCTGTGCGATGCGCTCCTCTGGAAGGTTATACTGATATTCCTCAAGCAGACGTGCTGCCTGTTCTATCGTCGGCTGAGCCATCCGATCACCCACAGTATCACCGTCAGAAGGATGCTGAGGGCAATGCTCGTGCCCAGAAAGACGCCCACGCTGAAGTTGCCTTTGCGCCAGACGATATCGCCGGGCAGCAGACCACCGCCGCCGCGCGCGCCGACGAACCGCTCCATCGCCCAGAGCACGGCGCCCACAAGCACAAGCATCACGCCCAAAAAAATGAGCGTCTTCCCAAACGAACCCAGCATCCCGCTCGTTTCCTCCCGCGTGCAAATTGTACAGGTTCGTGTACCGGATTGTCAACAGAAGACGATGGTGCTCATTCCGTTCCGTCATTCACAATGTTGTGTTATAATAAGAATGCGAACTATTACTATAAGGAGGTCGCAAACAGGTATGACGTCCAACGGTCGTTTGGTGTCCTCTATTCAGGACGTAATTCGGGGTGAGCTCGCCAGCGCAGAGACCTATCGCGTGCTGGCAAAGCGTGAGAAGGACGCCCGCAAACAGAAGATACTGGAGCAGCTGGCGCAGGTTGAGGAGCGCCACGCCCAGGAGTGGACACAGAGACTGCTGGAGCTGGGCGGAAAGCCGCCGCAGGTGCGCAAGGTAAAGCCCCTCTTCGGCTGGCAGGCGTATCTGGGGAACCCCGAGGCGGTGCTGCGCCGCATGGAAGAGCACGAAGACGAGGCAGTGGCACGCTATCTGCAGATGCAGTCGCTTGGCGACGAGCGCACCGCTGAGATTGCGCGACGGGTGATGCAGGACGAGGAGGAACACGAGCACACCGTGCGCGTGCTGTACACCGCATCAGGTACGGAGCATCCTGCCGAACGCATCCTCAAGCGCGAGCGCTGGCATGTGCGAGGAGGTTCGTGGATTGGCGACGCGATATATGGGGTGAACGACGGTTTGGGTGCGGTATTTGGCATTGTGTCCGGCATGGCGGGTTATAGCGCGGGAAGTGTGGAGGGTCACCAGACGGTGCTGATTGCCGGGCTGGTGGGCACGCTGGCGAGTGCGTTGTCGATGGGTTCAGGGGCGTTTCTGGCAGCGAAATCGGAACGGGAGGTTTACGAGGCAGAGCTGGCACGAGAACGTCGTGAGCTGGAAGAGAACCCGGAAGAGGAGATCGAGGAGCTGAGTCTCTTCTATCAGCTCAAAGGCTTCTCACAAGAGGAGGCGGAGGCGATGGCGCGACGTCTGGCGGAGAAACCCGAGCAGATGCTGCGCCTGAAAGCGCACGAGGAGCTGGGGCTGTCGGAAGCCAGCTTCCCCAATCCGTGGGTCTCGCTGTTCTCCTCGATGGTGTCCACCGCGGTGGGCGGATTGATACCCGTTCTGCCCTTTTTCTTCGCCCGCGGGTGGATGGCAGTGTTCTGGTCGGCGCTGGTGAGCGTGCTGGCGCACTTCGCCGTGGGTGCGGCGAAGAGTCTGGTGACTACGCGCAAGTGGTGGGTGAGCGGTCTGGAGATGACCGCCATTGCCTTCGTGGTGGGGATATTGACCTACCTGATTGGCGTGCTGTTCAACGTGCACGTGTAGGCAGGCGCATAAGGAAATACCGCCGGACCCGAATGAGTCCGGCGGCTCTGTAAATGCACCGTTAGGCGAAAGAGCGGTATGAACCCCTCTTTCGCAGCACGACGCGGTACGCCTCCATGGGCGCCGGCGTGATGCAGATACGCTCACGCCCTCAACGGCGCCGCCATCTGGCGGCACTCGCCAGCGGGGCGCCTGACCCTCGGGCAATGCGGCTGAGGGTCACGCTACAACTGGTGCAAGATTCGTGCCATTAAAACGTTTAAGTGCGGTTGCCCGCGAAAAACCGGCGATATTTTTGTTCATTGTCCCAGCATTTGTTTCAGCAGGGCGGGTAAATGGTCCAGCGCCTGAGGGATTTTGTCCGCGTCACGTCCACCTGCCTGAGCGAAATCGGGACGCCCGCCTCCACCCCCGCCGCTGATTTTCGCCAGTTCGCGCACCAGGTTGCCAGCGTGTACGCCCTTCGCCACCGCAGAGGGCTTCGCCTTCGCCACAAACAGCGCCTTGCCGTCCGTCGCTGCCGCCAGCACCACCAGCTCCACCGACGCCTTCTGCGACGCCTGGTCCGCCAGCGATGCCAGCATCTGTGCGTCCACGCCGTCGGCGCGTCCGGTCACCACCTGCAGTCCTGCCAGCTCGACGGGTTCGAACTGCATCGAGCGGGAGGCGGTACCGGTGCGCAGCTGCTGAACCTGTCTCTCCAGTTCCTGACGCTGCTGTTGCAGGCGATCGATGGCGCCGGGAATATCCGCCATGGCGCACTTCAGGCGTGCTGTCGCCTCGCGCAGGGTATCCTCCTGCTGGCACATGTACTGATACACGCCCCAGCCGGTGACCGCCTCGACACGGCGCACTCCTGCTGCGACGCTGCCTTCGGACACAATCTTGAACAGTCCAATCTGCGACGTGCGCTCCAGATGTGTGCCACCGCACAGCTCGAGGCTCACCCCGGGCACTTCGATCATGCGCACCGTGTCACCATATTTCTCACCGAACAGCGCCATCGCACCGCGCGCTCGCGCCTCTGCCAGCGGTACGTCGTAGTGCGCCGCCACCTGCTTATCCTCCAGAATGCGCTCGTTCACCAGTCGCTCCACCTCGGCAATCTCGGCGTCGGTCATCGCGCTGGTGTGGGTGAAGTCGAAGCGCAGGCGGTCTGGCGCTACCAGCGAACCCGCCTGATGCACATGCGAACCCAGCACCTGTCGAAGCGCTGCGTGCAGGAGGTGCGTGGCGGTGTGGTTGCGCATGATGTGCCATCGCCGTTGCGAATCGATACGCGCCGTGACGGGGGCGTCTGCCTCCGCGCGTCCGTGCGCCACCACACCGAGATGCAGGAAGAGGTCACCCACTTTCTGGGTGTCTTGCACCTCGAAAGCGAAGTTATCGCCCTGTATCCACCCGGTGTCGCCCACCTGTCCGCCCGCCTCGGCGTAGAAGGGAGTCTGGTCAAGGATGATTTCCACCTCGTCGCCCTCGCTGGCGAAGGTGGTCGGTTCGCCCTGCCGGATGATGGCGAGTACCGTTGCAGGCGCCTCGTGTTGCCAGTAGCCCACAAACCGGGTTGCCGGAAGGCTCTTCTGCAGCTCGGTTGCCGCATCGCCAGCGATGGCGAACAGCTGCGTGGCGATGCCGCTGGCTTCACGGGCGCGCTGGCGCTGTTCCTCCATCGCCTGCTGGAACCCCTGCACGTCCACGTCGATGCCCTGCTCCTGCGCGACCTCCTGCGTGAGCTCCAGCGGGAAGCCGTAGGTATCGTACAGCATGAACGCCTGCTCGCCTGCAAGCACACGACTGGACTGTACCTCGGGCGACTCCAGCATCTCCGTCAGCCTCTGTGAGCCAATCTGGATGGTCTGGCGGAAGCGTTCCTCTTCGCTGTGGATGGTGCGCAGCACGTATTCCCTTCGCTCCCGCACTTCGGGGTAAACCTCGCCCAGCGTGTCGATGACCGCGATTGCCACTTCTGCGAGGAAAGGTCGCTGAAAGCCCAGGATGTTCTGACCTCTGAGCATCGCCCGTCGCAGGATACGCCGGATGACGTAACCCCGTCCTTCGTTGGAAGGCAGAACGCCATCGGCGATGGACATGGTGGTAGCGCGGATGTGGTCGGCAATCAGGCGGAAGGCAATATCCTCTGCGGTGTCGCCGCCGCTATAGCGATGCCCGCTAAGATCGCCAATCCGCGCGATGATGGGCTGAAAGACATCGGTGTCGAACACGCTCGCCTTACCTGCCAGTATCGCTGCGGTGCGCTCGAGCCCCATGCCGGTGTCGATGTTCTTGCGCGGGAGTGGGGTGAGCTTCCCCCCGTCGTGTCGCTCGTACTGCATGAACACCAGGTTCCAAATCTCCAGCCAGCGCACATCGTCCCACACACCATCGGGCGTGGGTGCAAGGTCAGGTCGCGTGTCGTAGAAGATTTCCGAGCAGGGTCCGCACGGTCCGTTGGGACCTTCTGAGATGGCGTTGGCGGGCCAGTAGTTGCTCTTCTCGCCAAACCGGAAGATTTTGTTGTCGGGCACGCCAACTTCGTTGCGCCACACCGCATACGCCTCGTCGTCGTCCAGATAGATGGTGATACGCAGGCGCTCCGGAGGGATACGGAGCCATTCTGTAAGGAACTCCCACGCCCACAGGATGGCTTCGCGTTTGAAGTAGTCGCCGAAACTGAAGTTGCCCAGCATCTCGAAGAGAGTCAGATGCGAGTGGTCGCCCACCGACTCGATGTCGGTGGTGCGCAGGCACTTCTGGACGGTGGTGACCCTCGGGTGGGGTGGGGTCGCCAGACCCAGAAAGTACGGTTTGAACTGCACCATCCCCGCACTGGTGAACAGTAGCGACGGGTCATTGGGCACGAGGCTATCCGAAGGCAGTCGCCGGTGTCCCTTGCTCTCAAAAAACTGCAAGTACTTTTCGCGTAATTCCTGGGCTAACATGGCTCTCTCGACGTGAATGGGTTGGAATCCGACTAAAGATGATAACATATCAACTCCAGCGGAAGCAACCCAACCCACGTTTGGGGAGGCAGCAGCACGAGCGTGCATCGGCAGTCGGCTCACCAGGAGGTTCGCCCTCCATAATCAGCGCACCCTCTGGAGGGCGAGGAACCCCCGCCGAGCCGTTGCGTGTCATTGCGCGGAGCGCAGCGACGAAGCAATCCCC
>CAKZNX010000323.1 GCA_937132045.1 uncultured bacterium | reverse complement strand
ACGGCGCAGTGTGTTGCGTATCATTGCACATATTTTAGCCCAGTCTGGCATCGCTTTGCAATCGCCGGGTGAGTGACAATAAATCTTCCTCTCCAGACGGTCAGTACACATGCTGCAGTGTCACTGCTGGTCAATTGACGATGAGCAAAAAACAGAAGTTTTTGGCATTTGAGCCTGCTCCATCCCTTGACACCGTCTCTGTCCTTGGCTATATTGATAGGTAACCGGGCACACATTTCCGGACATTCCCGTGTCGGAGCGCACCTTGCGAAGAGCGTGGCTGATCGTATTCCTGTTGATAGCGCATTCAGCGCTTGGGCAACCGGTTCGCCAGGATCGCGTCGACGAAGCCAGCGTCGCGCGAGCCGCACAGTCCCTGCGTGCTGCCATCTTTCAGGCAGTTCGGGAAGCGGGCGGCGATCTGGACCGCCAGCACGTACATCTGGTGCTTGCTTTCAGCACCGGTCACTTCAACAAAGACCCCCTTCGCGCTCAGGCTGGTCGTCTGCTGGCGTGGTACCTGGTTCGTGATACGCTGGTGCAGGGCGACCTCCTGTCCTGCCTTGCGTGGGAGCTGTCGGTGTGGGACCATCGCCGTGGACAGTCGCGCACCGTGACGGTGGATGTCAGCGGACGCGATGACCCTGCCAAGCAGAACCTGCAAGACCTGTTCCCCACCACTGTGCAGGATGGCAGTATGGGCGGTCACGATACCGAGCGGGCGATTGTGGGGATTGTGCGCGAAATCGGCAATGTCCCCAACGCCGTGATGGTGCTGATCACGAACGACGCGCAGAGTGTGGCACCGAGGGGCTATCAGACCATCGGCACAGACAACCCCGAGTATCAGCAGGTGTTGACGCAGTGGCGTCGGCTACCTCAGGTCAGCGAAAGCGGGGCGTCACAGCGTATTGCGTTCACTATCGTCACTGCAGACGGTAGTCGGACAGAGCGTGGATTAGATATCGTAACTGTCACCCCGGTAAGATTTTCAGGGAATACCCTTGCGACACCGCGTGCCTCTCTCCTGCAATCACAACCCGCCAGATTGCATCGTCGTGACGCACCCATCTTTGACCTTGCGAGCGTCCTACAAAGATTTGCTCTGGTTCTGCTGGGATTGCTGACTTTGGCTGTTTTGGTCATGGCGTTTGCGCGAAGCAGGCGCGTTAGAATCCCGAAGTCTTTGCGCTTCAGGATTGGTACTGAGTTCGTCCCCTTCGGGTCGGCTGAGGAAGGGGAGACGTTGTGTATTTTAGCGGGAAGAGAATATAAACCGTCAGAAGATGAAAAGCCGAAAGTGATTTCGGTCATGGATGGCGTGTCGCAGAAAATAGCCACCCTTTACCGCGAGCACGGTAAACTCGTGGTTCAGGCTGAGGAAGCCCAACTTCAGAGCATGGACGGCGTACCAGCCGACACACAGACCGTACCATTGCAGCCCGGGAAGAACCACCAGGTTCGCTTCATGGTGAAGACTCGTCCACCAGCGGGACCCGTCCAGCGCAAACTGTTCAGTGTTGATATCTGCTGGGATACTCACGAGGAGAAGGAGGCTACTCCGAAATGAACGTGACCAAAGCGCTCATCATCGGTTTGGGCAGTACTGGAACGAAGATCTGTCAACTGGTGGCGGAGCGAATCGAGTGGGAGCTTCGGACGTTGAAACGAGCACCTTGGGTCAAGTTTCTGTGCATTGAGACCGACGGTAACAACCGTCCGGCTTACATTCCGTATGAGGACTTTATACCGCTTACCATCAGCGCATCGGACTACAACAGTATTCTTACGAACACCGCAGAATATGACCGGAGAATCTCGCTGAGTACGTGGGCAGACATGGGAACGCTTGGAAGGTTACGCGATCAGGGCATCGCGCAAGGGGCAGGTAACATTCGCATGGTCGGACGCCTGGCGTTTCTACATCCGGGGAACTACGAAAAAGTACATGGCAGTGTCTTGTCACGCGCCACCACTCTTCGGCAGTTGTCCAGAGCGGAAGTGGAAGAAGCTTTCGGCACTAATCCCGATGGCTCCAAAGAGGAGTTCTCCTTCGCCAATAACGGTAAAACAGTCATCTATGTTGTTGGTTCACTGTGCGGTGGAACCTGTAGCGGTCTGGCAGCCGACTTCGGTTACTTTCTGAATCTGGACACGTATCAGGACGAAACAAAGATTGCTATCTTCATGCTGCCTCATCCCAACCTGACTCAGGACCTTGTTAAAACCGCTGAGAGATTCAAGAAAAACGCATACTCTGCACTTGTGGAACTCAATCAATACTATCTGTCAAAACGCGACCAGCATACCGAACTCAAAATCCGGTTTCCCGACGGTAGAGACGCGCCTCTGAGCCAGGCGCCCTACGACTACCTGTTCATTACCACGCCAAGGGAACCTGTAAACGATTACTACGAGCAGCTGAACGGCGCTATCGCGGACTACATCTTTCTCAACGTTTTCGTTCCGTCTACTCTGCCGATGGCGAAGGGTGTCGACGCTCCAGAAGTGCTGGACCGCGAAAACCAGGCGCATGTGTTTTGCACTCTGGGACTGTCTACACTCGAGTTCCCGGCTCAGCGGGTGATAGAGGCATGCACCTATCGCCTCGCTGGATACGCCCTTCGGACGTGGTGTTTGCACCGCAGTAGTGACGATCAGGTGCAACAGTGGCTAGACGCCGATGGACTGACGTGGGAGGGCATTAAGGAGCGGTTATTTCAAGTCAATGGACAAAATGCTGCGCGCGAGGTCGTTGATAAGTTTGGCAATGAGGCTCGGGCTAAAGCGTGGCGTCTGACGCAAGCCGCACGTGAAGAAGTAGCACGGTTTCGCAGGCAGTTCACCCAACCATCGGACGACGATAATTCGCCTGAACGCAATCTGTGGCAGATAGCGATGTCCAATAGACAGGAGGTTGCCAACGCCATCGTTTCCCAGTTGCAAAATAGAATCCGACAGCTTCTTAGCTACGAATACGGGCCGCGTGTGGTTGAAGACCTGCTGCACCAGGTAGACTCACGGTTGCAGACGCTTGAAGACGCACAAGTTTCCCTCGAAGACCTTGGGAAGTCACTGGATGATTTGCTCAATCAGCTGGCACGCACGCGCGTTGGATGGCTGTGGCGAATATTCAAAACGTCAGACACTAGACGCATGATTCTCGGCATCCCGAACCTTCTTGCACAAGAAGCGGATACGCGTCTGGATGCTCTCGTTGCGGAAGCAGTTCGCGACCGCGTGTTGCCCTCCGGCGCGAAAGAGCGAGGCATAGCAAGCCGTATTAGGGAACACATTCGTTTGTATCGGCAGCGAGCCAGCCATCTGGTCCATAGGTTGGAGACCCTTTACAACCGATTACTGCGCGAGTCGGATGAGATGGCGCGTAAAGAGCCGAACGTGAACGGGGAGGTGCTCTTCGAACCAGATTACGTTGGGTCAGGCACCGTGACCACAGAGTTCCGCCGATGCCTTGAGCTACATGCAGGCACCACAGGAACCACCTGGGAAGAACATCGGGAAGAGATGGCGAAACGGGTGGTGGGTTCGCTGTCCGCACTACATGGATATCTGGTGCTGCATCCCACTGCTCAGCCGGAACAGGACTGGCTCAAAAATCCGATTCGTCTCGATGACCCCAACGACTGGCTACTGTCCAACCTTCGAAATGAGATGCTGGAGCGAGCACGGCAGCCTTTTCTGAGGCTACGCACGGAGAATGTGATCGATAGATGGTTTAACGCCAGTAATCGGGAGGCGAAAGCTCAGACAGCCGTGCAAAAAGCCAACAGCTTTTTAGACCTCAACGAGGTTCTTGCGACCGCCGGCGGACGATCGCCGATAGTGCGTCGACGTCTGGTGCTGCTGCCTGACTCAGGAAATAGAGACGAGCTTTTGCATATTGTTCACTCTGGCTTCGGCGACCCGAGCGTCGACGTTTCACCAGACCCATACAGAGTGGTTTTCGTGCAGGAACAGTTTCGCTTCCCCTTGCGTGGCTTACCCAGTGTGGTGGGGCCAAACGGTATTGCCCATGCGAAATGCATGGATTTCCCTATCTTTTTCTCACGCCGCGACGTACCCTGGCTTGGTTTGACCGACGTGGAATCGCGGCAACTCCGTGAAGCCGAGGAGATTATCGTTGCTGGCGTTCTGCTGGAGATAATCAAGCCAGCACAGCGTGCTCTGGTTTTCGAGGTGAGTCGCACGGGTTTTGGTGACACAGGACAGAGAAGGCTTCCGTTAAGCTTCATCCGCGCCTCGGTCATGTTGGCTCGTTCCGAGAACGATCTGGATGGACGCAGCCTTGGCAAGGCTATGGAAACCTTGAGCGCAAAGATAAGACAAAAAAGAGAGGAGATACAGCAGCAGGGAAGCGACGAGCCGTTCATCCGGTACCTGAATGACCAGCTGGTGCGTGGCATTGGCAAAGAGGTGCCTGATTGCTCAGAGCAGTGGCTTGCCGAACGGTTGGAGCGCCACTGTGCCAGCGACCCGAACCTCCTGCGCGCCTTCGACAAGGTCTTTCCGCCTGACGAGTCCATCAGAAACAACCTGAAAAAGAGAAAAGGCGATCTTCTTGCTAATGGACGAACATGTGAACAAGAAGGCTATTACTGCTCTATGTGCGGTGGATTGATCGGTTATACCGAACAAGAGGCTGCAGTCAGCGGATGGAGATGTTTCGTGAACCCAGATCACTATTTCGGACACTATGGGAACTAGAGAGGGTGTTTAACTATGGCATTTGCACTCGATATGTTCGTGCCCGTTCATCCATTGGCACAGGGCGTCACATTGTTCATAATTGGCTACTTCCTGTATGTCACAGGCAAGGGTCTTTCAACACTTCAGCACTTCCGCCGTCTGAAAGCATCGTGCAAGAAGCAGCCGAAGGAGACCCAGAGGGACGCGAAGGAGAGCTCAAGCGACGCGGAGGACCTCCTCACGGACGCGGAGAGAAACCTGGAAGCCGTAGCTGGGTTGCAGCATGCCGATTGGCGGGCGGCTCTGGAGCCTCTTCATCGCCGTGAGATGGCGAAGGTAAGCGGTCTTCGCGGCGCTACTAACAACCTGCTTCTCGCCGGGTTGCTGGGCACCGTTTTCGGTCTTGCTGGCACCGTCGGCACGCTCAACGACTCCCTTGGCTCCGCCTTGCAGGCGCAGACACTGCCCGAAGTGGTGAGCAGCTTGCAGGACACCATCGGACATATGCGCAATGCCTTCAGCTGCACCCTGTGGGGGATTTTCACCGCCGTGCTCGCCAGCCTCGGTCTCCGCCGGTTGCACCATGAGGCAGTGGAGGCGCTCAATGCCGCGGACCAAACTGTGTTGCGCGAGATCGTTCCGAAGGTTTTGCCTCGTAGCGAGGCGCTCCTGCTAGAGGAACTGCGCAAGGTTCTGGATGCGAGCCGTAAGTTCCTTTGTGACTTCAGACCTGCCGTAGAGGAAGCCTCCCAAAAGTTTAAAAATGTTCTCGACACTGCCAGCCGAAACGTTGAGGAAGTCACGAAAACCCTGAAAGACACCAGCACCCAGCTAATTGGTCAAATGGAGACACTTGTTGGCGATCTGCGAGTGACCGCTCAACAGGTCGCCAAAAATACTCAGGAGCTGAGTAGCGCATCACACACTGCTGCTCAATCCCTCAAAGGCAGCACGGAGAAGCTTGCGAAGTATCATGAAGACCTGCGTAACGCGCATCGGGAACTGATTGAAGTTTTCAACCAATCTATAGACAAGATGCGACAATATTTCGATGACCAGGTCAAGCTCGTTGAAAGGCTGCAATCTTTAGTGGGCACAAGTGCACAGGATACCGTGACGCGTCTGCAAATTGTAAACGAGACCCTGATGAAGGCTACCGAGGCATTCCGAGAGACAGGCGATTCCTTCGGAAGAGAAGGCAACAAGTTATATGGCAAGCTTGATGACAGCATGCAGCGGCAGACCGAGGAGATTGAGCGACTTTTCAAAGACCATCGCTACGCTCTCGAAGAAGTATTAAAGGAGTTATCTGGTATTCGCGAGGCGGTCAGCTTGCAAGATTTAGCCGATGCTGTCAACAAGCTGCAGCGGGTGGCTCAAAACCTTGAAGGCATCCGCGATCTGCTTGCGGAAATGCGAGCCGATGTCGATCGGATAGCCAAGTCACCCATAATGCAGACGGATGCGTATAGCAAGAATGGATGGAATGATGTCCCATCGACCCTGAAAACGATGAGTAAGGGCATCGAGGCCTTGCTTCACCATTTAGAGAATCCAGCACATGAGCGAGTGGAACAATCGCGTGAGGTTCAAGCCGAGGTCGTAATATTGTCGCCGAAAGGTCCGGGACAACCGCTCGAGGGAAAGGTTATTGAAACATCTCCTTTGACTAAAAAACAACCAGAAGCCCACCCAATTGATGTTGCGCAGCTGGTCTCAAAGCTTGACAAATTAGTTGACTCGATCGAGCGTTTGGTTGATCGCCAATCCTACTTACCTGAGCAGCTGCAGAGAACTATGGAGGAGTTGCACCAAGCAGTGAACGACTTACGCCGCGCGGTTGAGAGTCTTCCTGAAGCCCTTGCCAAACGCTCACTTTGGGGCAGGATTTTCGGCTGGTTCGGGCGTTCGCGGAGGTGACCGATCATGTTGCCGAGTGAACAACGCGACGTGCTATCCGATGACACCAATCCATTTATCGCGTTTACCGATGTGGGGATGAATCTCATCCTCATCTTAGCCTTCTTTCTGGCGGTAGTCTTCGCCCTAGCAGGAGTAGGCAGGCAGAAAGATCAGGGAACACAGGCTCACCCTGTTCAGCCATTGGCACAACACGAAGAGATGGAAGCGGCGCCATACCGTCGGGCAATGCGGCTGTTCTACCAGGCTGTCATGCGGGATATGTCTGCTACCTCGCGCCCTCGTCACATTGATGCCAAATACTTAAACGATCCGTCAGGAACTCAGCGCTGGTCATTTCTGAGTACGAAACTGTTTTATCCGCAAACCGCAAAGCTCACGCCGGAGGGCAGCACGCGCCTCATAGAGTTCGCCCGTATCCTGGTGCTCCACAAGGACAAATGGCGCCGTATCCGCATCGAGGGCCACACGATGCCTCCGAGACCCGGTGAACGCGACGACTGGGAGCTTTCCGCTCAGCGCGCTTCCGTCGTTGCTCGGGTATTCTACGCCTCTGGTATCAGTCCTTACTTTATCGCCGTGGCGGGTCGCGCAGGGCAAGCACCCTATCCAGAGTTCCGCAAGACTGACCCTCGTAACGAACGCGTCGAGATCGTCATCGAGTTCGCGCTGCAGACGGCAACGGGCGCGCCGGTGCGATAGTCCCATGCCCACCCCTGACGACAGCATCCTCTGGCTCACCGAAACGGCACAGAACCTGCTGAAGGGCTGTCAGACGCGCGCGCACGATGGCACCGTGCTTTACACTCCCGACGGCAGGGCGCACTACGCCGCACTGTGGACGCGCGATTTCGCCTACATGGTGGAACACACAGCCGACCTGATACCCCCGGAGCACCTGGAAGCCTGTATCCGCTATATCATTCGGGCACAGCGCGAGGATGGCGTCGTGCCCGACCGCGTGCGACCGGACGGCGTGCCCGTCTACGTCGCAGGACCGGAGAATAACCCCCTTGGCGAACCCAATCTCGACAACCCTGCCTTCCTGGTGATTGCTGTGCACCACCACCTGACACGCACTCCCCCCAGCCGGCGCAACGCGCTGTTTGGCGAATGGGCGTCTGCGCTCGACAGGGGCATGCACACCATTCCCCTAAGCCCGCACGGACTGGTCTACAACGACCCCGCGAAACCGCACTCCCCCTACGGCTTCACCGACTGCATCGGCAAGACGGGCGAACTGCTGATGGAGTCCCTGTTGTACTGGGCGGCGTGTGGGCGCATGGCGAAATGGCATCAGCAGACCGGCAACCGGAAGCAGGCGGATGACTACCGCGGCCGCGCCAAACGCATCGAGACAAACCTGCAGCGCCTGTGGGACGAAGCCTCGCAGGGGTTCCTCGCCGCCAGCGTGGACTGCCGGCAGCTGGACATCTGGGGCAATGCGTTTGCGCTCGCCCTCGGCTTTCCGCTGGGCAAAAGGCGCACCGTGCTGCAACGGATGCTGGTGAATCGGCACGAGGAGTACCTGTGGAGGGGACAGGTGCGCCATCTGCCGAAAGGCGAGCACTGGCAGAGACTGCTGCTGCCCGTGCCTCGCGACCGCTACCAGAACGGCGCGTACTGGGCAACTGCTACCGGATGGGTTCTGCAGGCGATACACCCCATCAACCCCACCCTCGCCCGACGCATCTTCGACGAGATGATCGAAGACTTCAGGCAACACGGCGTCTACGAGTGCATCACCCCCGAATACCGCCAGCTGGAAAGCTATGTGGTGAGCGCCTGCAACCCGCTGGGCGCAGCAAGAAAACTGTGGCGAACGGCTTCGGGCAGGTAATACCGCCCGGCGCATCGAATGGGTGAACCAGACTACAGTTGCGACGGAAAGGAGCCGAGTATGCTGGCACCAACTCCCCCTATGGGATGGAATAGCTGGAACACCTTTGGTGCAGACATCCACGAGGAGCTCATCCGGCAGGTCGCCGACGTGTTTGCGGGGGCGGGGCTGAAGGAGGCGGGCTACACCTACGTGGTGATCGATGACCTGTGGGAGGCAGACGAGCGCGACTCCAGCGGACGCCTCGTTCCCGACCCCAGGAAGTTCCCCAGCGGAATGAAGGCGCTGGCGGACTATGTGCACAGCAAGGGATTGAAGTTCGGCATCTACTCGTGCGCTGGCACCCACACCTGCGCAGGCAAACCCGCCAGCTACGGCTACGAGGAGATCGATGCCCACACCTTCGCCGAGTGGGGCGTAGACTTCCTGAAGTACGACTTCTGCTACAAACCGGCAGGCGTGGACGGTCCCTCCCTGTACCGTCGGATGGGGCAGGCGCTTCGGGCGACGGGACGTCCCATCATCTTCAGCCTGTGCGAATGGGGCACCAACGAACCCTGGAAGTGGGGCGCCAGCGTCGGCGGGCACATGTGGCGTACCACCGGCGACATCAACGACTCGTGGGAGAGCATCGATCAAATCGGTTTCAGCCAGAACGGGCTGGAGGCTTACGCCGGTCCCGACCACTGGAACGACCCCGACATGCTGGTGGTGGGCATGTATGGCAAAGGCAACGTGGCACGCGGCGGTTGCACCGACAGCGAGTATCGGGCGCACTTCGCGCTCTGGTGTCTGCTCGCCGCGCCGCTGATGATCGGCTGCGACGTGCGCAACATGAACGACTTCACCCACTCTCTGCTCACCCACCGCGGGCTGATCGCCATCAACCAGGACCCTCTGGGGCGGCAGGGCTTCCGTGTCGGCGTGGAGTGGGACCACTTCGAGACATGGATGAAACCGCTGGCGGACGGCTCGGTCGCCGTGGGTTTGTTCAACCGGCATAAAGACTGGAAGCGCGTCATCACGGCACCGTGGGAGTCGCTGGGAATTCACGACCGACGACCCTGCCGCGTGCAAAACGTCATCACCGGCGAGGACTACGGCGTGTGTACCCGCTTTTTCGGTGCGCCGGTGGACCCGCACGACGTGGTGGTGCTGAAAGTCACTCCCATCACAGATTGACGGGAACCCATGTTGCCAGCCGAGATCCTGCAACTTCAGAACGAACACCTCATCTTCACCCTGTATGAGGATGGCTCGGCGGTCATCATCGACAAGCACACCGACACGCGCTGGCGGATGCTTCGCGTCGCCCTGCAGGAAGAAGGCGAGGTGGACGAAGGGCACGTGTGGCTGCGGAACGAACGCTCGGTGTGCGAGCAGTACCCCGCGCGGTTCCGCGTACGCCGCGAGGGCAAGTTGCTGCGTTACGCACTGTACAACCGCGAAGGGCAAGCAGTCGGCGGTGTGCTCTGCGCCATCACGCTGGAAGGCGAATGGCTGGAGTTTCGTCTGGTGAACATCGACGACAGCTTGCCCAGCCTCGTCTTCCCCCCGCCCATCGAATCCGAGAGCCTGCTCTTCCCGGTGGGCGCAGGGCGATGGGTGCGTAAACCACAGGCTCAGCGCAGTGTCTGGACGCTCTACTCGCGCCTGAATATGCGCTGGTTTGGCGGGCTGCGCGGAGAACACGGCTGGATGGCTGTCTTCACCGATGGGCACGCCGACGCAGGGGTGCTCACCACACAGCTGTGCGCTTCGCCCATCTGGCTTCGGACACTGGGGCAGTGGACTCCGCGGGCGGTGCGATATCGCTTCACCACGGGAGGCTACGTGGGTATGGCGAAGGCGTACCGCCGGTGGGCGCAGGAAAACGGGTTGTTCCGAACTCTACAGGAGAAGATGGAGCAGACACCGGCTCTGCGACATCTGATTGGCGGACGCATCATGAGCTTCATGCAGGCGATGCCGATCCACCCTCCGCTGGCGGAGGAGCGGTGGGAACCGACACCGGAGAACGCCGAAGACCGCTTGCAGGTGAACTCCACCCACCAGCAGGTGCTGAGCGTCCTGCGAGAAATCCGCTCGCTTGGCGATTTTCATGGGGTGGCGGTGGTGCGGGGATGGATTCGCGTCGGCTACGACGAGTCCCACCCCGACATCTTTCCGCCCGAACCGGCGCTTGGCACGGAGGACGACCTGCGCCGGCTGTGTACTGGAACGGAAGGCATCACCGTCGCCCTGCACGACAACTATCAGGATATCTACACCCGCTGTCCCAGTTTCCCCCACGGCGTCAACCTCCGACGCGACGGCTCGCTGATGCCAGGCGGCTTCTGGGCAGGAGGACAGGCGTATATCCTCAACTCACGTCACAGCCTGCACTATGCGCAGCGCAACTGGGAGCAGATTGCTCGGCTTGGTCCACGTGCGATGTTCATTGACACCACCACCGCCACCCAGCTCTACGAATCGTGGGAACCGGGCAACACGCAAACCCGCCTGCAGGACGAGCGATACAAAACCGAGCTACTTCGGTTCTTCCACGACCTGGGCTTGCTGGTGGGAAGCGAGGAGAGCGCGGAGTTCGGCGTGCCGTACCTCCACTGGCTGGAGAACCGCCACCGGCATGTGCCCGGCGAATCGGTGCCGGTATGGGCGCTGGTGTTCCGCGATGCGGTGGTGTGTGCGCGGTATCCCTTCGTCACCTCGTCTGCCAGCACACGCATCCCCCGCTGGCTGGCGGATATGCTGTGGGGATACGTGCTGATGTTCGGGCTGGAAGGCGACCGCTGGCAAAATCAGCGCGAGCAGTTCCTGAATACGCGCCACGTCGACGAATGGAATGCACGTATCGGCATGGCGGAGATGGTGAACCACCGTTATCGGACCGAAGACCTGCTGGTAGAGCAGACCGAATTTTCCAGCGGAGACGCCATCGTTGCCAACTTCGCCCCCGAGCCGCGCCAGGTGGACGGCGTCACCATCCCGCCGGGTGGCTACATCATTCGCACTTAGGAGGAACCTGTAAATGCGGGTAAGCGTGTCGGGTTATCCTTTCATCAAAGAAGGGGCGTCTCGCAACTGGGACGAGCGTGGCGTCTGGCGAGCACGGTGGATTACCGTCGCGGAGCCCTTGCAGGCGCCTTTCGTTCTGGCGTTTCGCAACCGATTTCGAGCAGAGCGCGACACCACCGTGCGCATCCACGTCTCCGCCGACGAACGTTACGAGCTGTATCTGGACGGGACGCGCATCGGCAGGGGACCGGAGCGCGGCGACCGACATCACTGGTTCTTCGAAACCTACGACCTGCCGCTGACTGCCGGGGAACATGTGCTGACGGCGCGCGTGTGGGTGCTGGGTAACTATTCGCCTGTGGCGCAGATGAGCCTGTCGCCTCAAGGACTGGTGGTGTGCGCGGACGACCCGGCGTGGAGCGAACAGCTGGACACCGGTGTTGCCCGCTGGGAGGTGAAGCCTCTGCGCGGGTTCACGTTCGACGAGGCGTTCGGCGGATGGTTCACCGGCGCTACCCTGTGCATGGACGGCAGACAGGTGGAGTGGGGCTTTGAGCGCGGCGATGGCGACGACTGGCAACCCGCGAAAGCCACCGTCCCTGCCATCTCTCTGCACCGCGGCGACCGCTTGCCCGATCACGTGCTGGAGCCATCCCCCCTTCCGCCCATGCTGGAGCGCCCGTGGCACGGAGCGGTGGTGCGTCTGGTGGCAAACCTGCAGGACGAAAGCACCGCCCACATCCCCGTTCGACTTGCCGACCATCTGCCTGATGAAGCACAGCCATGGCAGAACCTGCTGGATGGCAGAGGCTCGCTCACCGTGCCAGCCCATACTGCCCGAAGGGTGATTATCGACCTGCAGAACTACGTTTGCGCCTATACGGAGGTGGTGCTGAGTGGCGGCAAAGACGCGCTGGTTCGGGTGCACTGGCAGGAAGCGCTGTATGAGGATGCCCGCCGGAGTGTAAAGGGCAACCGCGACGAGATCGAGGGCAAGCTGTTCTGTATGACATGGCACCTTCGCGACGGCTACGGCGACAGGTTCATCACCGACGGCGGAGAGGCACGACGGTTCGATACGCACTGGTGGCGGGCAGGGCGCTACGTGGAGATAGTCGTGCGTACGGCGGACGAACCGCTGACCATTGACAGCCTCTCGTTTATCGAGACGCGCTACCCGCTGGAGCCAGAAAGCCATCTCACCACCGACGATGCCCGCATCGCGCCGATTACCACCATCGCGGTGCGTGCCCTGCAAATGTGTTCACACGAAACGTACATGGACTGCCCGTTCTTCGAGCAGCTCATGTACGTGGGCGATACGCGATTGCAGGTGCTCACCACCTATGTGCTCACGCGCGATGACCGCCTTCCGCGTAAGGCGCTGTTGATGTTCGATTCCTCGCGTATCAACCGGGGCATCACGCAGTCGCGCTACCCGTCTCGCCTCGAGCAGATTATCCCGCCCTTCTCGCTCTACTGGGTGGCGATGGTGCACGACTACGCCATGTGGCGCAACGGTCTGACGTTTGTCCTGCAGAGAATGCCGGGCGTGCGAAGCGTGATGGATGCACATCTGGCACAGCTCACCGAAGCCGGGCTGTTCCGCTGGATTGATGGCTGGAACTATGCCGACTGGGTGCCCGGTTGGCGAAGCGGCATCCCGCCCGCCACCGAAGGGGTGTCAGGCGTGCATCACTGGCAGCTGGTGTACACGCTCAATCTGTGGGCGCAGCTGGAAGAGATAGCAGGCGAGCCAGAGCTGGCGCAACGCGCCAGACGCTATCGCGACCTGCTGGCTGAGTCGGGCACGCGCGCCTTCTGGAACGAGCAGAGGGGACTGTTCGCCGACGACCTCACGCACGAGCATTTCTCGGAACACACGCAGTGCTTCGCCATTCTCAGCGGGTGTGTGAACGAGGCGAAGGTTCAGCGAATCGCGCACACGCTCCTCCAGCCCAACGACCTCACCAAAGCCACCGTGTACTTCTCGCACTACCTGTTTGAGGTGTTCCGCCTGATTCGGCAGCCGGACGCCATCGTGCAGCGGCTGGACCTGTGGTACGGCTTCGTGCAAAACGGGCTGAAGACCACCCTCGAATCGCCAGAGCCTGCCCGCTCCGACTGCCACGCCTGGGGGGCGCATCCGGTATATCACCTCTATGTCAGCATCGCGGGCATCCGCCCGGCGGAGCCCGGTTTCCGTCGGGTGTGTATCGAACCGCAGCTGGGGAGTCTGACGCAGGTGCAGGCGACACTGGTACACCCGCAGGGGGAGATCACTGTTCGACTGCACAGGGAGGGCAACCGCCTGCGGGGAGAGGTATCTCTGCCTGCTGGAGTGCAGGGCGCGCTGGTGGCGCCGGACGGGGAGATACCTCTGCACGAAGGGGAGCAGACGGTGGACTTCTGAGCCACTGGTCCGGTATTCGCTCGGCAACATATCATGATGGAGGTGTGAGCGATGACTATCTCGCCTGTAGGCGCCGTATCGCCGTTACAGGAGGTTGTGGTGCGAGGAGCAACAGGCGCCACGCTTGTGGTCACCGATGCGCTGGAGCGCGAGTACTTCCGCGCACCGGTTCAGCCTGAGGTGTCCTTTCGTGCTGGTGGGGCGTGTGGCATACACAAAGTGCGCACACTGGACCCGAACGGTCGCGAGGTGGAGCAGGAACACTTTCGCCTCCGCGCCGAAACCCGCCTGAAGGATGAAGACGGCGAATTTGCCGACCTGCTCTACATGTGTCTCTGCTCCATATCGGGTTGGGAGAGCGTTGTCCCCTGGCGAGGGCGTATTTTCAAACTGTTCGTGCACTGGTTCCGAGACAACACGCACGCGCTGAAAGCCACACGCTACTTCGAATCGCGGGTGACAGATAGCATCGACCTTTATCGGATGAGCCAGCGCGAAGATGGCATGTTCTGGGACTTCCTCGTTCAGGGAGACGATGACCAGCATTTCTGGCAGTCCATCTATGCACCGCACGGCTTTTACCGGGCAGACGAGGACGGCATCACAGGATGGGTGCGCATGCCGGTGGAGAACGATGTGGAATACCTCTTTGCCGAAGCGGTGTACTACGCCTGGCAGGCAACGGGCGATGACGAATGGATGCGCCAGAATCTGGATGCTGCTATCCGCGGGCTGGAGTACAGCCTAAACAACCCTCTGCGCTTTTCACAGAAGTTTCAGCTGCTCAAGCGCGGTTACACCATCGACACGTGGGACTTCCTGAGCGACTTCGACAAAATCGAAGAGGTGGGGCTGCTCATCTCTGACCAGACACGCTTTGGCGTGATGTTTGGCGATAACACCGGTTACGCGATGTCCTGCGAAAGGCTGGCGCAGATGCTCGAACACCTCGGCAGAAACGAGGAGGCTTCACGCTACCGCCACAGGGCACAAGCCATTCGCGAGCGGCTGGAGCAAGTCGCCTGGCGCGGTACGCACTACCAGCACCACGTGCCCGAAGACCCAGACTTCCGGCGCGACTTCGGGGTGGATGAGACGCAGCAGGTGTCGCTATCCAACGCTTATTCACTGAACAGAAACATCCCCCACGAGAACTGCGTCGCAATCATCCGTACCTATCAACGCCTACGTGAGCAGCTCCCGCAAGGCTCGCCAGGCGAATGGTATATGATCTATCCGCCATTCCTTCGCGGGTGGGAGCGACATGCGCCTGTGTGGGAATACATGAACAGTGGGGTATCACCTATCGTGGCGGGTGAGCTGGCACACGGTGCTTTCGAGCACGGGTTCGAAGCCTATGCCGCAGACATCCTGAGAAGGGTACGCGAACTCGCCAAACGCAGTGGTCACCGGGTGCGGTTCTGCTACAGGGGCGGCGGCTTCGAGGCGCCTCAGCGAACCCTGACATCCTGCGACATCCGACAGTGGGTCAATATGAGCTATCGAGTCCCGCCCGAAGCAGGCAGACTCGCCTGGATGAACGGCAGCGACCCCGGCAACGACCTGAGCGCCGTCCCTACCGGTAGACACGTCTTTGAGGATATTCCGTTCGACATCGCGGACGGGTGTGTGGGTATCTCCACGCGGGGCGGTATGGCGCAGTGGGAACTGCCCGTTCGCACCAGGGTGGGAAGCGTGTACCTGCTGCATACGGTAAACCAGCCCGGTTCGACGGGTGTATGCGGCAAGCTGACCTTTGTCTACGAAGACGGCACCCAACACAGCGAACACATCGTAGCGAAGACAAACGTGTGGGGATGGGTGTTCCCGCAAAAGCCTTCACAGGACGCGCGTGTGGCATGGACAGGTCGCAACCGCAAATGGACGAATGTGGGCGTGGTGGTCACCGGCATCAACTCACCGCATCCCGACCGCATGCTGTCGAAACTGGTTTTCGAGGCAGAGCCATCAACCGGCACATGGGCGGTGCTTGGCGTGACTCTGAGCGACAGTCGCGTCTACTTCCCGCCCGACATCGTCTCGTTCGGGGGACCGGACGAGTGGGCAGCCGCGGCTATCGCGTATGCCCTGCTGGAGGGGCTGGCAGGCGTGAAAGACAGGCGCACTGCATTTCGTCACACGATGTTGTCGCCACGCTGGACGGCAACAGGGCAGAAACAGGTGGAGGTCTGCGCGCACTATCCTGCCTCAGATGCCTATGTGGCATACCGGTACCAGCATGCCCCTGAGAAGAAAGAGATCGAGCTGTGGCTGACGGGCAGTGGCGACGAGACAGAGGTGCGCGTGCTGTTGCCGAAAGGCGCGAAGGGGCTGCGGATCGAGCGTGTCGGCAACTCAAGTGCACAGGGACCCCACGCGCGACAGGCTCTCGCTCTGCACTTCGATAATCTGAGGGTGGAAGATTCGGCCTATGTGCGCTTCCGTATCGCATTCCCTGCGCCATGTTGTGTGCGGATAGTGTATGGGTAAGTCGGAACTCTCAAACGCTGGAGCGACAGGGAGTCTTCTATGGACACACACGTGACCATTGCCGATACCGCAGACGGCTATCGCCTCGTGCGTGATGCCGAGCCTTTCTTCATCAGGGGCGCGGTGGGCAACCGATTCCTGGAGCGGCTGGCAAGCGCAGGCGGCAACTCCATCCGTGCAGGCGTCGCCGACCTGGACCGTGCTCACGCGCTGGGACTGACCGTTCTGGCAAACCTGCCCTTCGGTAAACCGCGCTGGGGGTTCGACTACACCGATCGCGGCGCTGTTGCCCGTCAGCTGGACGAACTGCGCGGTATGGTGCAGGCGGTGAAAGACCACCCAGCGCTGCTGATGTGGGCAATCGGCAACGAACTGGAAATCCGGACTACCCCGGAACAGCGCGCACCTCTCTGGCGGGCGGTGAACGAAGCGGCGCAGATGATTCACGGAGTGGATGGCAGGCACCCCGTGCTCACGCCTGTCGGCTGTGACTATCGGCACCTGCTGTGGGAGATCGACGATCTGTGCCCCGCCCTCGATGCAATCGGCATCAACGCCTATCAGGACATGCTCACCCTGCCGGAAGACCTGCGGCAACTGCGCTGGACGCGCCCCTATGTGGTCACCGAATTCGGTCCACGAGGACACTGGCAGGTCATCAAGACCCCCTGGGGTATGCCCATCGAGGACAGCAGCACCCAGAAGGCGGAGTTCTATCGTCGCGCCTACGAACACGCCGTGCAGAACCGTCCACGGTGTCTTGGGGCGTATGTGTTCCACTGGAGCTATCACCACGAGAAAACCCACACCTGGTATGGCATGTTTCTCGAGGATGGCAGTCCTACCGAGTGCGTTGACCTGATGCAGTTCCTGTGGACCGGAAGCTACCCATCCAACCGCTGTCCCCGAATCCACGACATGTGGGTTCAGCAGGAGAACGGCTTCACGCAACGGGTGTATGCCGTCCTGCCTGCAAGGACGCGCGTCCAGGCTCATGTGCAGGCTTCCGACCCCGACGGCGATGTGTGGAGTGCGCGCTGGGAGCTTCGCCCGGATGTCGCGGACAACCCCAACGTAGGCGGCGATCGCGAAGAACCTGTACAGCCGATTGCGGACGCTATAGCCGACACCGCAGAGGGATGGGCAGAAGTGCACATGCCTGAACAGGAGGGCAAGTATCGCCTCTTTGTCTACGTGCACGACCCCAAAGGCAGTGCAGCGACTGCAAATATGCCTGTCCTGCTGAAGTGATTCGAGGGGGATTGCTTCGTCGCGGCGCTCCTCGCAGTGGCACGGGTACGGTGTCATTGCGAGCCTGCCCCCAAGGCAGGCGAAGCAATCTCCCACGGTTGACGGGAATGGAAGGAGATTGCTTCGTCGCTTCGCTCCTCGCAATGACACTAAAGGAAGTGTGTCATTGCGAGCCTGCCCCCAAGGCAGGCGAAGCAATCTCCCGCGGTTTGCGGCAAGTGAAGGGGATTGCTTCGTCGCTTCGCTCCTCGCAATGACACGGGGACGAGAGGGGGATTGCTTCCTCGCTTCGCTCCTCGCAATGACACGGAAGGTGAGAGGGGATTGCTTCGTCACTTCGCTCCTCGCAATGACACAGGGACGAGAGGGGGATTGCTTCGTCGCTGCGCTCCTCGCAATGACACGGGGGCGATTGCATCGTCCCGGGGCTCGTT
>CAKZNX010000322.1 GCA_937132045.1 uncultured bacterium | reverse complement strand
GGGGTCACTTTCGCGCCGCGCGGCTTGCCGTACGGTGGCACATCGCTGGAGGCGCTGACCGCCTTCGCGCTGTACGAGCCAGGCAGTCTGGTGCAGAGCTGGCGCGACCGCCCTGCGGGTTATCTCACGCTTCAGGTTACGGCAGGCAGGTAGCGCGGACTATTCGGACGAGGCTTCCTCGGCGAATACCTTACGCAGCAGGCGCTCGTTGTGTGCCGATACCAGTGCGATGACGCTATCGTTGGGTTCCAGCACGGTGTCCGCGCGGGGTAGCATGGCGTTCTCTCCCCGAATGATGCATACGATGAGCGCATCGGACGGCAGAGGCAGGTCGTCCACCTGTCTTCCCACCACTGGCGAGCGATTGCTGATTTCCACGTCGACGATTTCGATGTTCCCGCGTTCCAGCGCCGCCAGCGGGATGATTTCGCTGGTCTCGATCTCCTGCTCGATCAGGTGATAGATGATGTTGGTGCTGCTGACGGTGGCGTCGATGCCCAGTTGCTGGAAGATGCCCTCGTTGCGGGGGTCGTTAATTCGGGCGACGGTGCGCGGCACGTTGAAGTACCACTTCGCAATCTGGCTGATGATAAGGTTGTCCTCGTCGTCGCCCGTGCAGGCGACCACGATGTCGGCGCGGTCGGCGCCTGCCTCACGCATGATGCGGATTTCGTCGCCGCGCCCCCGCATCACCGCCTCACCAAACTCGTCGCGCAGGAGGTCGCATCGGCGTTTGTCGCGCTCGATGAGAAGCACCTCGTGTCCCGCGTTCAGCAGAGTTTTCGCCAGATAGTAGCCCACATTACCGGCGCCCACGATGATGACGTACATGCCAGATGACCTCTCTCAATCCTGCAGTTCGGGGGGTAGCACGTTGTAATCTTCGACCGTGCCGAGGGGACGGTCGTACGCCAGGTCACGTATCAGGGCAGAGCCGATGAGACTGTAGCAGATGGTGTAGATGCCCCGCTCGCGGTACGCTTCCGCACGGATGGGGTCGTTCACTTTGGCGATGACCTTTGGCACCTGGAACCGCTCTTTGGCAATCTGCGCTGCCATCAGATTGCGGTTGTCGCCCTCGGTGAGCGCGACAAACATGTCTGCCTGCTCGATACCCGCCTTTTTCAGCACGTCTTCGTCGAGCCCGTTGCCGGTGATGACCGCGCCGGTAAACTTGCCGCCGAGCCGTTCCAGCGACTCGTTGTTCCACTCGATGAGAGTGACGCGATGCCCTTCCGCAGCCATGATGCGCGCCAGCGCAGCGCCGGTGCGTCCACATCCCAGAATGACTATTCTCATCGGAACTCTGTGTCCTCTGTGCTTCGCAATGATGCCGAAGTTCAGTATACGCCGATGTCGGCTCGTTGTCAACTTCGGGAAAGCAGAGGGTTTTTGCACTATTTGCGCGAAGTAAACACTGCTTCGGGCGTTACATCCGCTACCCACTCTACGTAAGTGAGTCTGGAGAGCTCAACGTCACACGACAAGGCAGGTACGTTCCGATGGGATGGTCATGGAAACTCGGTGAGTACGCAGGTATCGCGGTGTATGTGCACGCCACGTTCCTCTTGCTGGTCGGATGGATTGCCCTCCTGCACTGGATTCAACTCGGTACGGTGCAGGCGGTGGTCGGGGGAGTGGTTTTTATACTGTTGCTGTTCGGTTGTGTGCTGTTGCACGAGTTCGGACACGCGCTGGCAGCGAAGCGCTACGGTATTCGCACCCGCGACATCACGCTCTTACCCATTGGCGGCGTGGCGCGTCTCGAAAGAATGCCAGACAAGCCTGTGCAGGAGCTGTGGGTAGCGCTGGCAGGACCCGCCGTGAACGTGGCGATTTTCGCGGTGCTGTATCTGTTCCTGCAGGCGAAAATGGCGCTGACGGACTTCTGGCAGGTGGACAACAGCATGGTACGCGGCTCGCTGTGGGGGCGTTTGATGATGGTGAACCTGTTTCTGGCGGGGTTCAACATGCTTCCCGCCTTCCCCATGGATGGTGGGCGCGTGGTACGGGCTCTGCTGGCGATGCGAATGGACTACGTGCAGGCGACCAGTATCGCCGCGGGGCTGGGGCAGGCGATGGCTTTCCTCTTCGGCTTTCTTGGGCTGTTATTCAATCCGTTCCTGCTGTTTATCGCGCTGTTCGTGTGGATTGGTGCGGCGCAGGAGGCAAGTATGGTGCAGATTCGCTCCGCACTGGGCGGCATTCCGGTGCAGCGCGCCATGCTGACCGACTTCCGCACCGTCTCGCCGGATGACCGTCTGGACCGGGTGGTGGAGCTGATCCTGAGCGGATGGCAGCAGGACTTCCCGGTGCTGGAGGAAGGGCGCATCCGCGGTGTGCTTACGCGCAGCGACCTGATCACCGCGCTGGCTCAGCAGGGAGCAGACCGCCTGGTGCGCGAAGTCATGCAGAGCGAGTACGAACTGGTGGACGCTGCGGAGATGCTGGAGAACGTCCTGCCGCGCCTGCAGGCGTGCGCCTGCCACTCGATGCCGGTGGTGCGCAACGGTGAACTGGTGGGGCTGCTGACGATGGACAACGTAGGCGAGTTCATGGCGATTCAGTCCGCGCTGGATGCCGCATCGCGAAGAGCCTCGCAACGGGGTATCATGTAGCGGGAGGCGCATTGTGCAACGACTGGCTGGTTTTGTCAGCAGACGCTCGCGGCATTTCTGGACAGCCATCGGGCTGTTGCTGGTGGGAATTATCGCTACCGTTGACTACTTCACCCAGCCGGACATCCTGATTCTTTACCTCATCCCGATCATTCTGGTGGACTGGTTCGCTGGCGAAAAGCCTGGTGTTATCCTGGCGATTGCCAGCGCCATCGCCTGGTTCGCCTCTGATGTCCTGACCACGACACAGGACACCACCGGCGTGGCGCTGTACTGGAATCTGGCGGTACGCTCCGGCATCTTCCTCATCGTGACCTATATGCTGTCCGGGTTGCTGGCATCGCGCAAGCGCCACGAGGATCTAATGCATTTCATCATCCATGACCTGCGCTCGCCGCTCACCAACATATTGACCGGTCTGCAGACTCTGCGTGAGATGCGCAATGGCAACATGGACGAGTCGGAACAGGAGATGCTGGACATGGCGCTGATCTCCAGCAACCGCATGTTGACCCTGATCAACTCTCTGCTGGACCTGCCTCGCCTCGAGCACCGAAAGATGCCGGTAGACCGTCGTGAGGTGAGCGTGAACGAACTGGTGAACGACTCGCTGGCGGTGGTGGCGTTATGGGCGGCACAGAACCGTGTGCGCGTCGTGTATGAAGCCGATCCCATGGTGAGCACCGTAGTTGCCGATCCGGACATCACCACGCGGGTACTGGTGAATCTGCTCAGCAATGCCCTGAAATACAGCCCGCCCGATTCCACCATCACCGTCCGCGCCTATCCCTCTGAAGATGGCATGGTCATCTTCAGCGTGACCGACCAGGGACCCGGCATCCCACCGGAGTGGGTAGAGAAGGTGTTCGACAAATACGCTCAGGTCGAGGCACGCAAGGAGGGCGCCTCCACCGGCTTGGGTTTGACCTTCTGCCAGCTGGCGGTGGAAGCGCAGAAGGGGCGTATCTGGATTGAGAGTGAGCTGGGCAAAGGCACTACCGTGCTGTTCAGCCTGCCGGCTGGCAAGGGCAAGCGAGCGCCTCTTCTCGAGGAGTGACCCTCAACGGATGCGATACAGATGCACCTCGTAGGGCTTGAAGTCATCCTCGAACCGCCCGCGTTGCACTGTGATGCGTCTGCTCTCGCCCAGCACTTCGGCGGTTGCCCGCGCAGGTATGCCCGGTAGCGTGAACTCTGCCCGCGCCGGCGCGTTGCGCATCGCCACGGCGAACAGGTAGGTCGCGCCTGCATGGCGCTTCACCATCGCATGGATCGGCACGTCGGGGCTGGAGGATTTCACCACCGCGCCATCGAGAACGGTGGGACTGTTCAGCACTGGCGCGAGCTCGTGTATCTGCCGATTGATGGCGGTGACTGCCTCCAGCATCTCGCGGTCCTCCAGCAGCGCCCACTCCACGAAATTCGGCTCGAACTGGTGCACGAAGTAGATGATTCCCTGCGAGCCGTGAATGAGCGACATCCATACCTCCCCACGCACGTGATGGGGCGTGGGCTTGCGCTCGAGGTTGCTGATGCGGGTGCACTCCAGAACGTTCCACACGATTTTCCTGCCGTCGGTGGACTCGTTCCAGCGAATCCACAGGTGCAGACGCTCGAGCCCCTTCGCCACATACCACAGCCGGTCTTCCGAGTTCAGCCCCGCCACCGGATACACGTCGTACGAGACGATGTCCGCCCCCTTCACGTAGGTGAAGTAATCGTCTGGGTGTGCGCCGGGTCCACGTCCGACCCAGGTATCGTTGGCGACGCCCTGCCCAAGGTTCAGCAGCACGGGGCGGTCGGGGTCTCTGGCGAGTAACTGCCGGTACCACTCCACCACCCGCTGAGGAGGAACAGGTCCGCCCCATTCCCTGCGCCCCGTGGTGGGATCGGTAATCGGCTGGGCGTTGTCGGGCTCGTCCTGATGCATCCAGCCCACGATGATGGCATCTTCGCGGTGTTTCAGCCCGACCTGGTTCTGCTCGCAGATGACGGGCATCTTCGCGGCGCGAAGGGCGGACAGCTGCTCCTCAGTCGGTCCCTGCCACAGACCAACGTACAGGTTGATGCCAGCCTGCCTGTATCGTGGGGCGTTTCGCGGCTGCTGAAGCCAGACAGCAGTGGGGAAAAACGAAGGGTCCTTCGGAGGACCATACTTCCACCGTGCATAAGCGTTCGTTGTGCCCATCTCCCTTTAACCGCTTTCTGCTCACGGAAATACCTTGTTGGGATTGCAGAGCCCCTGCGGGTCAAACGCGTCATGCACCCGGCGCATCGCCCTCAAATCCGCCTCTGAATAGAGCAGGCGCATGTATCCCGCCTTCTCCACTCCCACGCCATGCTCGCCCGTAATGCTGCCACCGACCTCGATACACAGTCGCACGATGGCGTCGTTGGCGGAGTGCACCCGGCGCACCTCCTCGGCGTCGCGCTCATCGAAGAGCACGATGGGGTGCAGACTGCCGTCCCCCGCGTGAAACACGTTGGCGATACGCACGCCGTGCTCGCGCCCGATCTCCATAATGCGCCTAAGCACCTGTGGCAGTTTGCTGCGTGGCACCACGCCGTCCTGTGTCACCGTGCTGGGAGCCAGTCTGCCCAGCGAACCCACCGCTTTTTTGCGCGCGTTCCACAGGCGGGTGCGTTCGTCCTCGTCGCGTGCAAGCCGTATCTCCTCTGCTCCGTTGGCGCGGCAGATGTCCACCACCCTCTGCACCTGCCTGTCCAGCCCCGCCTCCAGCCCGTCCAGCTCCACCACCAGCACGGCGTCGGCATCCTGGGGGAACCCGAAGCGAAACGCTGCCTCCACTGCCTGCAGGGTAGTGCGGTCGATCATCTCCATGGCGGCAGGCACGATGCCCTCTGCGATGATTTCGGACACGGTCTGGCACGCCTTTTCCAGACGGGCGTACACCGCCAGCATGGTGCGCCAGCTCTGCGGAAGCGGGGTAAGCCTTGCGATGACGGTGGTAAGCACACCGAGAGTGCCCTCACTGCCCGTGAAAACACCCACCAGGTCGTAGCCCAGCGGTTCATCACACTTGCCACCCAGCCATGCCACCTCGCCATCGGGCAGCACCACCTCCATGCCCGTGATGTGATTGACCGTCACGCCGTACTTCAGGGTGTGTGGTCCGCCGGCGTTCTCCGCGACGTTGCCCCCGATGGTGCTCACGCCCTGACTGGAGGGGTCGGGAGCGTAGTGGTAACCGTGTGCCCTGACGGCTCTGGTGAGCTCGAGGTTGATCGCGCCCGCCTGAGCCGTGATGCGCCGGTTGGGGATATCCACCTCCATAATCCGGGTCATTCGGCTGGTGCAGATGACCACTCCGCCGCGCACCGCCAGTGCGCCCCCTGAAAGCCCTGTTCCCGCTCCACGCGGCACGAAGGGAACGCCCAGACGGTTGCACAGCTGCACCACCTGCTGGACGTGCGCAGTTTCTGTCGGGAAGACCACTGCCTGGGGGGTCGCTTTCTGCATGGTGTAGGCGTCGCAGTCGTACACCAGCAACCCGACGGGGTCATGCAGCACCGCATCAGCTCCCACAATGCGCTGGAGGTCGTGAATGAGCGATTCGGAGGCTTGCTCGGTTGCCATTCGGTATCCCTCTCCAGCCTGAGCATAGCATACGGTTTGACGCCGTGTCAATCACAGCTGGGGGTGTATAAAAACCCTCGCAACTCCGAACATTGTCCGCAGCAACGCTGTTGTAAGTTCCTGAATACCTCTCTCCCAACCTCTCCTCGACGCAGGTGAGAGGCTGGGGGTTATGTACTCGGACGACAACTGCTGGGCTTTTATTGAACATCCTCATCATGGGCGACCGCATCGGAACATGCAGGACATCCCTGTCGCAGTGTGCAAAAGAAACGGAAAGGGGGTGGCAGGTGATGTTGAGAACGCTAAGCGCGACCGTCCTCGTCGCGGTGTGTTTACTGATGCTGGCAGGTACGGTGCTCGCCGACCGGCGTGCGGAACGAGAAATTCGCGCTGAATACGCCAAAACGGCGCAGTTCACCAAACAGAAGAACGTGGAGGGTCTGCTTCGCCAGATGACGCCGGACTTCATATACAAAGACATCAAAGGTCAGGTGTTGAGCAAGCAGATGGTGGAGCAGATAATGCGCGAGCAGTACCGCATGATACAGCGGATAGACCAGCGCTCGACCACCATCCGGCGCATCGAGGTGAAGGGCAAGACAGCCCGCGTCACCACCGATGAGGTGCTGGCGTTTACTTTCAAGGACGCACAGGGCAAGCCGCACAAACTGTTCACGAAGGCGCGCACGCGCGACACCTGGGTGAAAACGCCTCAGGGATGGAAGGTCAAGATGACCGAGGCGCTGAGCGAGGAGACCTACGTGGATGGCAAGAAGCAATGAACGCCCGTCCCGGCTCCGCGCGACGCGGTGTCGCCTTGACTACTGCCCGGTTGTGTGTTACGATATGAATAAAGGTGTTACGCTATGGCGAAGCTGAAGCGATTCGGGGTTTCCATACCGGCAGAGCTGGTGGATGCCTTCGACCACCTCATCGAGGGGAAGGGCTACCGCACGCGGTCCGAAGCGGTGCGCGACCTGATGCGCGATGCGCTGGTGGAAACCGAGTGGGAGTCGGGGTCAGGCGAAGTGGTGGGCACCGTTACCATCGTGTACGACCACGAGGTTCGCGAGCTATCCCGCATGTTGACGCACGTTCAGCACCACCATCTGCACTCGATCGTGTGCACCACGCACGTGCATCTGGACGAACACCACTGTATGGAGGTGCTGGTGCTGAGAGGTTCCGCCGGTGAGGTGCGAGCCATAGCGGACAAACTCATCAGCACACGAGGGGTGAAACATGGCAAACTGGTCTGCACAACAACCGGCAAGTCGCTCGCGTGAAGGCGGCTTCTTTTTTGCGGAGCATCGTAACACGATTATGAGAAAATGGCTACCGGCAGGCGGATTCACGCTGATAGAGCTGCTCGTGGTCATCGCGATTATCGCGATACTGGCAGCAATCCTCTTCCCCGTCTTCGCGCAGGCGCGGGATAGGGCACGCACCGCCACCTGCCAGAGCAACCTGAAGCAGCTCGGGCTGGCGTTCCACCTGTACACGGCAGACTACGACGAGGTATACCCGCCCGTGTCTCAGTGGAAAACGCGCCTGCAACCGTACATCAAGAATTTCGACATCAACAAATGTCCCAGCCGACCGCATCTGCCCTGGTATTACGGGCAGGGTTATAACATCGGCATCAGCAACCCGCTGGTTGTCGGCTTCCCGCAGCGCAGTATGTCAACTGTCACGACACCCGCAAACAAAATCCTGGTGGTGGAGTGGGACCGGTGCAACGCCGGACCGCCGGTGGGTCCGGTGGGGCTCTTCGCCGGGGGCGCCACGTGCTTCTGGTGCGTATCGCGCATTCACAGCGGGGGGTCGAACGTACTGTTCGGTGACGGTCATGTGCGCTGGATGAAGCCCGACGTGTATCACAGCAACACCGACCATGCCGACGCGCAGGGCAACCCTGTGACGCTGAATAACGCTCCGCTCACAGTGGTGCCGGAAAGCACGATGCGCTACTACTGGGACATCACCTACGAGGGCAATCCATGAGCAGAGCCAGACTGTTGCTGGCAGTGTGGATATGGCTTGGCGTGGCGGCTGGCTCGCCCGCCGAGCCGCTCCGAGTCACTGCAACCACCAGCCTGCTGGCGAGCCTGATCAAGGACGTCGGCGGAGCGCGCGTGGAGGTGAACGTGCTCATCCCTCCGGCTTCCTGTCCGGGGCACTTCGACCTGCGTCCCGGCGACGTTGCCGCCATCAGCCGAACGGGAGTTCTGTTCGCACACCAGTTCGAGCGCTTCGTGAACCGGGTGAGTGAGCTGGGCGGAAAGCGGGTTCAAATCCATCGGATTCACGCGGAAGGCAACTGGCTGGTGCCACAAACCTACGCGCAGGCGGGCGAGCGCGTCGCCAGCATCCTGAGCACCCTGGACCCTGCTGGGTCAGGGGAGTATCGGCGCAACCTGGGTCGCCTCCGTCAGAGGACAGAGGCTCTCGACCGCGAGCTGAAGGTACAGATGCGGCGCGCAGGCGTGTCGGGTAAACCGGTTGTTGCCTCGGACATGCTGACGCCGTTGCTCATCTGGATGGGGATGCAGGTGGTTGCTGTGTATGGGCGCGCGGAAGACCTGACGCCGCTGGAATGGCGCCGTGTGGTGGACACTGCAAGACGGGCAAACGTCAGGCTGGTGATAGACAATCTGCAGAGCGGTGCCAGCACCGGCAAGGAGATGGCTCGCGAGCTGAACGCGCAGCATGTCACTCTCAGCAACTTCCCTGGCGCCTTTCCAAACACGGCAAGCTGGGAGCAGTGTCTTCGCGAGAACGTGCGGCGCGTGATACTGGCAGTGAAAGAGGGATCGGCGGCGGAACTGTAGGGTATGAGCCAGTACGCCTGCGAGTGGCGCAACGTAACGGTGCGCTTTGGCAAGAGAACGGTGCTGCACACAGTGACGCTGGGCGTACGCTGTGGCGAACTGGTGGGGCTTTTCGGGCACAACGGCGCGGGCAAGTCCACACTGCTGCGCACTCTGCTGGGGCTGATACCTGTGCAGAACGGACAGGTGCTGGTGGAGGGCACTCCCGTCGGTGCACGGCAGATGTCCCAGATACGTCGGCGTATTGGCTACGTCCCGCAGGTGTTGAATACGGACCCGCGTGTGCCACTAACTGCACTGGATGTAGTGATGACGGGTCTGTACGCGGGTATCGGTATCGGGCGGTTTCCCTCACGGCAGAACCGCGAATCCGCACAGGACGCCCTGCGAAAGATGCAGGTGTTGCACCTCGCCCGGCAGCCGTTTGGAGTGCTTTCTGGCGGGGAGCAGCAGCGGGTACTTCTGGCACGTGCCATCGCTTCCGCGCCGCGCCTCCTGCTCATGGACGAACCGACCAGCTCGGTGGACTGGCAGTTCGTGCATGAGCTCATCTGGCTGATCCGGCAGGTGCACGAGAGTGGCTCGCTCAGCACGATTGTGGTGTCGCACGATGCGCCCTTCCTCGCACGTCTGTGTGACCGCGTGGTGCTGATGGAGTCTGGGCGCGTTCTTGGCGAAGTTTCGGCAGAGGGTCTGCTGGACTACCTCGGCAGGGGCTGGGTATGACGTGGCTGAGTCTGTGGAGCGAGCCTTTCATGGCACGCGCGCTTCTGGCAACCGCGCTATCGGCGGTGGCGTGCGCCTGTGTGGGTGTGCTGGTAGTTACCATGCGTCTTTCGTTCATTGGGGTCTGTATCTCGCACGCTGCGTTCGCCGGGGCGCTAATCGGTCTGCATTTCGGTGTTTCGCCGCTGGGAAGTTCAATGGTCGCCAGTCTGCTGGCAGCGGGTGTACTGGGTCCACTCGCAGACAGGGGTAACCTCAGCCCGGACACGGCGATTGGTGTGGTGTTCTCGGCTTCCATTGCGCTGGCGTTTCTGCTGCTGGCGCTGTTGCCCGGTCCCAAAGCCGAGGCACTAAGCTGGCTGTGGGGCAACGTGCTCACGGTCAGTCGGGAGAACCTTTGGGCGCTGGCAGGGGTAGCAACGGCAGTCGTTGTGCTGATGGCTGTTTTCTTCAAGGAGATTCAGGCAGTCATCTTTGACCGTGAGCTGGCTGCGGCTTCAGGTATTCCCGCGACAGCCGTATTCTACGCGGTTCTGGCTTTCAGCGGAGTGACCATCGCGGCATCGCTTAGCGCCATTGGGGGGCTGCTCGTGTTCAGCATGGTGGTCAATCCTGCAGCCACCGCCTACCAGCTCACCTACAGCCTCAGGCAGCTGTTCCTGCTGTCCGCACTGCTGGCAGTGCTGGCAGGGTGGATCGGACTGGCGCTGTCGGCGCTATTCAATCTGCCGGCAGGAGCGATGATCGTGCTGGTATCGACAGCGATGTTGCTCGTGGCGATTGTCTTCTCGCCAAAGAGACGCTGGAGCACAGCAACAGATGGAGGCAAAGACGTATGAATAAGAGGCACTTCTTTGACCAGTTAGCCGATGAATGGGACCGGCAGGAGGCGCCCGACATCTCGTTGCGCCTCGCGCGGGTTGCGGAACTGGCGGAGCTGAGAGCGGGTCAGCGCGTGCTGGACGTTGGCAC
>CAKZNX010000321.1 GCA_937132045.1 uncultured bacterium | reverse complement strand
ATCCTGATTGGCTTCCCGATGCGCTTCGTGGACGGTCGCCAGAAGGTCGCCGAGGACCCCTACCCCGCGGCGTGCGACGGTGTGCTGATTGCCAGCCGCGACGGGTTGCGCTTCAAGCGCTGGCAAGAGGCGTTTCACCGTCCTGGTCCGCAGAGGGAGCGCTGGGTAAACCGAAACAATATGCCCGCGTGGGGTCTGCTGGTGACGCGCTCTGCCATGCGCGGCTGTCCTGACGAAATCTCGTTCTACTCTCCCGAAGGGTACTATCTGCCGGGAAGCAAAGTGCGACTTCGGCGGTTTACTTTTCGGCTGGACGGTTTTGTCTCCGTCAACGCGCCCGCGTCTGGCGGCGAGGTGCTCACCCGCACGCTGATTCTCACCGGCTCCCGACTGCAGCTGAACTACGCCACTTCGGCAGCAGGAAGTGTGAAAGTGGAGGCGACAGACCCTGCTGGAAACCCGATACGCGGCTTGACGCTGAAGGACTGTGAGGAGATGTACGGCGATGAGGTGGAGGCGGATGTGAAGTGGAAGACTGCGGACATCCGTGCACTGCGCTCGCGCGAGGTGCGCCTGCGCTTCGTCCTGCGCGATGCCGACCTGTATGCCTTCCGCTGCGTTTGAGACGACGGCGCTTCACGCGGGCTTTGCTTCGCCCTGCTGGCTCTGTGTGCCGGTGCCATACCGGCTGTACAGCCACGAGATGCCGATGAGCGTGAGTCCCAGTCCGCCAAACGAGAGAATGCGCATCGGCGTGTCGAGAAAGCTCAGGTCGTAAAGAAATACCTTCAGCGCGGCGGCACCCAGCACGAAGAACGCCGCCATGCGCATTGAAGGCACCGAACGCACCACGCCAGCCACCAGCAACAGCGCCCCCACCAGCGTCCATTCCAGCGAGATAATCAGTTGCGCCAGCCTCTGCCAGTCACCGGTGCCGAACCAGTGACGGACGCTTTCGTGAGTCTGATGCGTGACTGCCCACATGAGGAAAAGGAAAGCAAGCCAGCCGAGGCTAACGCGCAGGGAATGGTTAGCCCGAGCCGTGCGCTGAACGGCGGCGCTCATCCCGCCAAACAGGATTGCCAGAACCAGCGCGAAAGCGCCCGGAAATCTGCCCAGTGCATCCCCGATTAGCACGTAGCCCGCCGGCGCGTACACGCCTGCGTCCGCTATCACCAGCAGGGTCTCTTCGAGCAGCGACTCGGTACGGCGGACGAAGCATCTTACACAGGCGGCAGCAAGATACAGCGCGAAGTTGACGCTGACGAACGCAAACACCTGCCAGCGATACACCGGCTCGTAGCCTTCCGCCGCCCACCCAAGCAGGAGCAGGACGGTCGCCGTGAAGCTGAGCCACACGAGCGCCCACCAGTTCCGGTACAGGGAGACGACGAGAATGCCCGCGTTCAGCACGGTGACGTAGGTAAGGAAGGGATACGGAGTGCCTCTACCCTCACCTGTGCCCAGAAGCACAGGCGTCAGAAAGCCACCGAGAGTTGCCAGCACGCCGAGGCTGATAGCATCATGCCGCAGGGCGAGCACCACGCCCAGAGCGACGGTGAGCGCCATCAGCACGAAGGAGAGTTCGAACGAGAAGCTGCCGTAGCGCTGTGCTCCCGCCCAGATGCTGAGATACAGCACGGCAATACCTGCGCCCGAGATGCCCTCGCTGAACCATCGCTCCACGCGCTTTGAGGCGTATTCCCCCAGAGCCAGCAACAGCGCACCACCAGCAAATCCCACCGCGAGTCGCCCCGCGTCGCTGAAGTACCGCCACGCATACGCCAGGAAGAAACCCAGTGCCAGAAATGTCGCAATGGAGCCCAACCACAGCGCCATCCTGCCCCCTACCAGCTGCTCCCAGTTCTCTTCCTCACCCGATGGCTGCGCACGGAACGACGCCATCACGGGGGGAGGTGCAGGAGGCAAAGGTTCTTCATGGTCCATCGGCGTCACTCGTGCCGCCACCTCCTCGGAGAGAGGCGGTACGACAGGCGGAGGTGGGATCCCTGGTTCAACGGATAGCGCCTCTTTTGGAGACTCGGGAACTGTGGAGGGAGATGCAACGGAGGCACCCCGCGTTCTTTCTATGCTCTGAACACGTTGAGCGAGGTCCTCCAGCATCCGCTCGATGTGGGCAAGACGCTCCTCAAGCCGCTGAGGCTCCTCCAGTGCAGACATGGCTGGCACCTCCTGTCTCTGACCATCGAGTGGACTTCATATCGTCTCTACGGAGTCCTTGTCTCCCCGTATTCTGTCCAGCTTGAGACATTATCAGCGCTACCACCGTGTATGACACCACCACCTCACAGGAGGTTTCGCACGGAATCGCGGCAGAGGAAAACGTCGCAAAAAAAGCCCCATAGGTCAGTGCTGCCTCCGACCTATGGGAAGTTGGGTGTGCTGCCGATAGGATTGTCCAGTATTGCTTAGTCTAACTAAATTATACGGTATCTTCCTCCAAAAGTCCAGAGCTTTTTGGGGCTTCTGCGGGTATTTTTCATAAAAAAGTTTGCGGTCGTCCCTTGAAGCAGCGGAGAGCCTGCTAGGAGCTATCGGCGAGTGGGGCAGGGTTTGGCAAGCAGACGCGGAAATGAATGGTGGAGATACCCATACCAGATGCAAAAGGAGCCAGCCATGCAACCTTTAACCAGCGTCGAGCGTATCCGTAACATCCTGAAGCGACAGCCGGTCGACCGCATCGGAGTATTCGAGCACTTCTGGGGCGACACCTACCGGACGTGGCTGCAGGACGGTTACATTCGTGAGGGTGAGAATCTCGCCGACCACTTCGGCTTCGATCTGGAGGTGTGCGGGCCCTTTAACCTGGTTGCAGACCTCGACTATACGCCGCAGGTGGTAGAGGAGACGGAGGAAACTATTCTGGTGCGTGACGGCAACGGCGCCCTGCTCCGACGGCACAAGCTGCACGACAGCACGCCCGAGCACGTGGACTTTCTGGTGAAGGACCGCAGCGCGTGGGAGGAACACATCAAGCCCAGACTCACGCCTGAACGGCGACGGATCTACTTTGAGGCGTACCGCCAGACGCGCCGCTACGCACAGGAGAAGCAGAGATTCTTCTGCTGGTCGGGCGTGAACGTGTTCGAGCTGATGCACCCGGTATGCGGGCATGAGTACATGCTGATGGGCATGGTGGACGACCCCGCCTGGGTACGCGATATGGTGAACACCTACGCTGAGCTGACCGTTAACCTCATGGAAATGCTGTTCGCGGAGGAAGGGCTACCAGACGGCATCTGGTTCTACGAGGACATGGGGTTCAAGGGGCGCCCGTTCATGTCGCCCGCCATGTACAAGGAGATTATCCAGCCAGGGCACATTCGCACCATCCAGTATGCGAAGAGCCTCGGTCTGCCCGTCATCATGCACTCGTGCGGTTACGTGGAACCGCTCGTGCCGGGCATGATCGAGGCGGGCATCGACTGCCTGCAGGTCATCGAGGTGAAGGCGGGGATGGACCTGGTGCGTCTCTACCGCAACTTCGGCGACCGCCTGTCTTTCATGGGGGGTATCGATGTGCGGGTGCTGTACACCAACGACCGGCGCTGTGTGGACGAAGAGCTGGAGTCGAAAATACCCATCGTGAAGGGCAACTACGGCTACGTGCTCCACAGCGACCACTCCATCCCGAACACGGTGCATTACGACACCTATCGCTACTTCGTACAGCGGGGGATCGAGCTGGGCAGATACGATTAGCTGGCGCGCCGCATTATCGCTTCAGGTGAAGGACGGCGTGTCCGTCCCAGGGTGCCCTGAACGACCGCTTCGATGTGCCCTCCACACTCGCAGCAGGCGTGACTGCGCCGCTCACCGGATGTACCCATCTCACCTTCAGACTGCCTCTTGCCGGAGTGAGGTCGACCGTCACTTCGCCACCCTCCGGCAGGTAGACGATGTACTCTCTGCCTTCGTGGAACAGACAATACGCCGACGACGCCACCGTGTCTGAGGGCACCATGCTGGCGAGCGGCGCCTGCTGTGCCAGCGTGCGCGTCACGCCCATCGCGCGTCGAATCTCCTCCGAGCCGGGGATGTCGTCGCCTTCACGCCCAGCCCACGTAATGGCACGGCGGGTGAGCTCGGCAATTCGATCCATGAAGAGCGGCTGGTGCCCGCGCATGAAGCTCTTCCATACCCACTGCGGATTGCCACCCTCGCCCCAGAGATGGTCGGTATCGTTCAGCACCACTTTGCGCCCATCGTTGACGGGTGGGGTGTCGCGGTAACCGCCGTCCGGGTTCGGCGAAATCCAATCTGCGGGACTGTCGAACAGGTCCGTGTTGCGCCCACTGCGTTCTCCGCCGTATTGAAAGGTCATACCAACGGGGTGCTGTTTGGGCTTCTTTGCCCCGTACTCCTTCACGAACCGTATAAAATGGTATTGCCATTCCGTGGAGTAGTTGCCCGCCTCGTTGCATACCTCGTACAGGACGTTGTTCAGGTCGTTCACCGTGTCGATGACCTTGCGCACATACGCCTCCTGCAGGGCGGTGACACGAGCATCCTTCAAGGTGCAGTAATCCAGACGCCGGGCGTCGATGCCGTTCACGTTGTTATCCGGATGGAACGGGTGATATTCCCAGCCTTCCTCCGCGAACTGCAGGCAGTGCCCCTCGAAGAGCATGATGGTTACATAGATTCCCGCTTTTTGTGCCGCTACCACCCGTTGTCGCAGGCGGGTGAAGTAAGCCTCGTCGAAGCGGGTCAGGTCGAACTTAGGCTTACCGTCGCGCGCCGTGCCCGCACCGGAGCGACTGTAGGGATGCGGCTGGCAGAAGCTGACTTTCTGTCCCCCGTAGCGCCACCGCGGTGGTTCCCATCGCCACAGCCGGATGCAGTTGTGATTGTAGCGCTTCAGCAGAGCCAGATAGGCGTCGAAGTCGAACGGCGCCGGCGGGTCGTCCATCCCCATATCCTGCAGGTTGCTCCACGTGTGCGAGCCGGTCAGGTAGACCACCCGCCTGCCGTCGTCGGTGAAGTAACGTGGGTTCGTGGGGTGCACACGCAAGGGGGCTTTCATCGCTGGCGACCTCCTGCCGGCTTACCGGGTTCTTTGAATCGCTTGCTCACATCATCTATCACCAGCACCCAGTCCTGCGATGGCTCGGCGTTGGCAGGAGGTGTAAAGGTATGTTCGCCCTTCCGATCCAGCTCGCCAATGCGCAGAGCTTTGCCCGTGCGCGGGTCGTACCACCATGCCCTCAGGTTCTTTCCGCTGAGCTTCTCTACCGCAACGGTCACCGACCGGGGTACAGGCAGGTAGATGAAGGCGTAGCTGCCATCTGCTGCCCGCGCGGCGCGCACGTGCTCGCCGCCGGTTCCCGCATCCGATACCAGAAGAGACTGGTCGGGCACGCGCAACAGCATGGGGCGGGAAAGCATCAGTGATTTGACGTGCGCCATCTGTGCTGCGCCGGGCAGGTTCAGTGCCTCCTTCCACGGCGTTCTAGCGTGTGCTATCGGCTGATGTCGGGACGGGTCATACATCTGCCAGATGTCATGACAGCCGTAGGTGTGACCGTGCGCGCCCGCCAGCAGCGCCCAGTACGCCGCCTTGCGCACGTCGTGCTCATCGAACCACCCGTCTTTTGGGTCCCAGTTAATCGGATGGTCTTCGTAGCGCGGCTCACCGTCCATACACGGTTTTACCGGCTTGATGGCATAATCCCGTGCGATCATGTCGTAGTTCGGGACGTCCTTCGCGTGGTGCCCGGACTGCAGCATATTGAAGTCGAGCCACTCTTCCCCGTGCAGTCGTTCGGAGCTAGACTGCCCACCCATCGGATGATACGTGATCAGGTGCTCGCCTGCGTCCCCTGCTCGCAGACCTTCCGCCATCGCGCGCCAGATTGCCAGATGGCGGTCGTTCTCAACGGGACGGTCTCCACCCAGTATCCAGATGATGGGCTTGTTCCGGTAGCGTCTGCCCAGAAACTCGCCGTACACGCGGGCGTTCTCTGGCGTGAAGATCTCAGGACCGCGACCCCACTTCTTGTTCACCTTGTCGCCCCACGTGGGTAACATACCGAGATACAGCCCCAGCTCCTCTGCCTTATCCACCACGAAATCCACATGGCGAAAATATTCCTCGTTCGGCTGAGTGGGGTCGTTCCCTTGAAGGGGAGTGTGTCCGTAGGCGTTGGGTGCATTCAGCCCATCGAACTCTGCCAGCACCACCGCCTGTATCACGGTAAACCCCTTTGCCGCTCGATCGCTGAGGTACAGTTCCGTCTCCTCACGATTGAGGCGGTGGAAAAGCTCCCAAGCTGTATCGCCCAGGTAGAGGAAGGGCTTACCGGTGTCGGTAACCAGATAGCGCCCACTGCACGGGTGCGACGGGTCGCGAAAAACACGCAGACGCGGTAGACGTCGAGGCATGGTTCTACACCACCTTTCCGAGTAAGGGTGGGCAGTACACTCGCAGCGCGGTAATGGGCACCCGGCTGTCACCGCGTATCTCCAGCAGATGTCGGCGCCCCTCCAGCCCCTGCGCGAGTGTCACGGTGGTCTCCACACTCCGGTCACGCTCACCGGGCGTAACGAACTCGTCCACGAACAGAGGCACCACGCGCCATCGGATTTCGAAGCCGGGTTGCACCCGTAAACCAAAGACGCGACAGGCGTAGGCGATGTTCCAGTCTTCGGGCTCAATCACCACCCTGCCCGTGCGCGATACGAAACGCTGTGTGCTGATGCCCTCTCCATCCGCCCCGGTGACCGAACCGGACAGCGAGAACCGGCACACGGCACCGTCCGATGAAACCTCGGCGAGGCGCAGAGTCCACTCCTCCACGATGCACGGCTTTTCCCTGCCCACCCTCAGCACACAGGGCCAGTTGGTACCCGGGTAGGCAGTGGTTCGCGTTACGGCATACAGCGCGGGGTGCTGCGAAGGGTGTCTGCCGTCGATGTACACCGGGGCTGCCGGCGCGGAGCCTTCGCGACAAATGGCATCCACCCGATTGCCCTCGAACTCCAGCGCCAGTTTTCCACTGCGCCAGCGGACATCTCTGCCAACCACGAAGTTTTTCACACGGTCGCCCCACTCGGCGCGAGGGACACGTGGATGGTAGCGAAGGTGCGCATTCACGAACTGCGCCATCACATAGCAGCCCCAGTCGTTCAGGTGCACGGCATCGCTGAGAAGCTGGGACGCATTCAGTCCGTATTCCCTGAGGTACCGCTTCCAGAGGTCGCGTACCAGAGCCAGTTCGCAACCATACTTGCGCGCGATTTCGGGCAGGAACCGATAGTTCATGAAGGCGTCCCAGATACGCCCGTCGGGATAGAGCCTGACGGGGTCGGTCTCCTCGTCCAGCTGTTCGTCGCGCGTCACATGGTCGGTCTGCAGCAATATATCGGCAGTGGTGCGCTCGCGCACGCGCCGGATGATGTTCTCGTAGTCCACATGCGAGCCGTAAACGTGGAATATCAGCAGGTCGGGATAGAAGGGGTAAAGGTCTGCTTCTGCGGTACGCACCAGCAACTGCGAGGAGTGCCCACCGATGGCGCGGTTCTCGATAATCAGGTTGGCGTGGGGGTAGCGACGACGGAGGTCGTGAGCCACCTGATGCCACCAGTTCTGTTCGGTGATGGACTGTCCGTAGAATAGCACCCGCACCGTGTTCCGCCTGCGTGGGGTGCTGTTAGCCATGAGGTGCATGGCGCGCTGGATGCAGCGTCCGGCGGAGCCCGGATCGCCGAAGTACTTCGGTGGAGGAAACTGTTTGTTGGTCGAAGGACTGCTGTTCGGCTCTACCCGCAGCCCGCGTTCGCTGCGCACGAAAGGCATCGCTAAACCTCCCATACCGGCACTATTTAAGGAATAAATCGGTACGAGAGGATATTCCTGCAGAGAGCCGAAATCAGGCGGGAACGGGTGTTCCCGCCGTCAGTAGCCGTATGCGCTCGCCGAGGCAACGTAGGCGCGATACGTCGGAAACATCACCACCGCCAGAACGACCGCGGTCAGAACCGCGCAGGCGACAGCTGACGCCCATGCCGGTCGCTTGCGCACGGCAGGTAACAGGGCAACCAGCGGCGTAAGCGAAGCCGCAGCCAGAGCGACAATACGCACCACGGGCACCGGCACGAAGGCAATCGCGTTCACCCAGATCAGCCCCAGAATGCCCGCAACTGTTGCCACTGCACCAGCCCCCACGCGGGCGTTATGGCGCCAGAGCATCAGCGGCACCAGCACACCGGACACCGCCGCTACCGCCCCGCTTAACTGCGACAGAGATGAGCTGTTGGACCACAGCAGGACGAACCCGCCGCCCCCTGCCGTCATCGACAGAACCAACGCCACCGGAAGTCCGGGTAGACGCTCGGCGATCCGTTCCTGTGCCGTCCACCACAGCCACCAGCCCAGCGTCAACCCCGTCCACCACAGCCAGCCTGTGACGCCCTGCCATACGTTACCCATCAGCGGGCGCACCACCAGCCACGTGATGACGCCCACAAGCAGCAGGCGCCAGCGGGCGCGCGCCCTCACCTGCTCATTGGTGACATGTTCCAGAACGCCCCAGCCAGCCATCACCGCCGCCACGACGAACAGCCACGCCGTGGAGTCCGAAGGGGGAAAGCTCAGCGGCAAGCCCACGATACGCCAGTGTGCAAAAAGGTAGCCGATGGCGAGAGCCACCGGGGTGCCCCAGTAAACAGGCACCCCGTCCCTTCGCCAGGCACGCCAGCCCATCAGAAGCAGTACCGCCGTGATTGTCCCCGGCAATACGGCACCCCACAGCAGCTGTTGTGCAAGAAAACTCATGATGTTTGTCTCCCCTATTTCGCGGCTTCCACGCTGAGGATGACCCTCACGTCATCGCCGAGACCTGGCAACCCATAGCGGATACCGAAGTCGCTTCGCTTGATGTCGAACGTTGTCTCAAACCCCACCAGGTCCTTGCCCTGAGGGCTCTTGCCTTTGCCGGTCATCACCACGTTGGCGGTCACCGGGCGCGTTACGCCGCGAATGGTCAGATTACCAGTGACCTGCACCGTGTTGGCGTTCACCCGCCGAACCTGAGTGCTCCTGAAGGTAATGGTCGGGAACTGCCGGGTGTTGAAGAAATCGGGACTGCGCAGGTGGTTGTCGCGCTGTTCGTTGGCGGTAAAGACGCTGTTCGCGTCCACCTCAATGTTAATGGAACTGCGGGCGGGATTCGCCTCGTCTACCACTACCGTGCCGCTCACCTGACGGAACATGCCGTACACGTACGCTGCGTTCATGTGCTTGACCCGGAACACCAGCGAAGTGTGTACGGGGTCAATGGTGTAGGTCTGAGCCGCGGCAGGCAATGCCCACAGCACAACTGCTGCCACCGCTCCTGCTACCAGATGTTTTGCTCTTGCAAACACTGTCTGTCCTCCTCCTTGTTGCATGAGTTTATGCGTTACGCGGTTTGCCGCGTTACTGCCTCGGCGGTTAAGTTTGGTGCTGGGTCTCGCCCAGAGTCTCCGCCAGCTGTTCGCTGAAGCGCTGAACGGTAAGCCGCTCCAGACGGAAGTAATGATGCTGACCTTGCTTGCGCATCTCTACCAGCCCCGCGTTGACCAGCACACTCAGGTGGTGCGAAACGGTCGCCTGAGCTACCGGAAACAGCTCCGCGAGCTGACCGCAGGAGACCTCCTCACGCGAAGCGATCGCCTTCAGGATGGCGAACCGCGTGGGGTCGGAAATCGCCTTTGCGATACGGATCAGGTTGGATTCGTCCAGCTTGCTCACCCCACACCACCCTTGAGATGCTTGTCTATGCTTCTATACATCTATTTATCCACGCAAAGTTCCCACCAGACGAAACACCACACATGAAAAATCCGTATACTTAGAATGATTAAATAGATGCTTCCCTCATCTTAGAGCGCGCGTGTCTCCCCTGAGCATATCAGGAGGTAACCGTGAAAATCCAGCATGTGGTCGTTCTCGGAGCCGGTTTCGGCGGCTTAAGCGCCGTTCAACAGCTGGCGCGTCACCGCGACGTGCGGGTGACGCTGATAGATCGTAACAATTACCATCTGTTTCAGCCTCTGCTGTATCAGGTGGCGATTGCCGGACTGGAAGCACCGCAGATTGCGTGGCCCGTACGTGCCATGCTGCGACGTTACCCCAACACCCGCTTCCTTATGGGCGACGTGCAGAGCATCGACCTCATCGACAGGCGCGTGTGGGTGGATGGCAAAGCGGTTTCGTACGATCACCTCATCGTGGCGGCGGGTACGACCAGCCATGACTACGGTATCCCGGGTGTGCGGGAAAACGCCATCCCGCTGAAGTCGCTGGCCGACGCTATCCGCATCCGGGATCGCATCTTCAGTGCGGTGGAAGAGGCGGTGCGCACCGCGGACGAAGAGCGCCGCCGTGCGCTGCTGACCTTTGTGGTGGTCGGTGGCGGTCCAACAGGTGTGGAGCTGATCGGTGCGCTGGCGGAACTGAACCAGCATGTGCTGGCGCGCGACTATCCGGAGATTGCACCGGACGAGGTGCAGCTGGTTCTGCTGGAGGCGGCAGAGCGACCGCTCAATTACCTCAGTCCGGAGGCTTCGGAGTACACCCGCCAAGCGCTGCAGAAGATGGGTGTCCGGGTCATGACCAGCAGCGCGGTATCGGAGGTGACGCCCTTTGGAGTGTACCTTCAGGACGGTCGCTTTATGCCAACTTACACGGTGGTCTGGACGGCAGGCGTGAAAGGTGTGCCCTTGCCCGGTTTGCCCTCCGGGCGCTCCGGACGCATCCCGACGACTGAATTCCTTTCGCTTCCGGAGGCACCTGAAGTATACATCGTGGGCGACCTGAATGGACTGGAAGAGAATGGCAGTGTCTTCCCACAGGTAGCCCCTCTGGCAAAGCAGCAGGGCGCCTGGGCGGCACGAAACATCCTGCGTTGCCTGCGCGGTGAGCGTGAACTGCCCTTCCGCTATCGCGACAAGGGCAATCTGGTCACCATCGGACGCAACCGCGCGATTGGCGAGGTGAAGGGACTGCGGTTCTCCGGCACACTCGCATGGCTGGTGTGGCTGGCGGTACACATCTACTATCTCACCGGACTGCGCAACCGGCTGATGGTGCTCAGTAACTGGATATACAGCTACTTCACCTACGATTTCGCGGTACGCGTTATCCATCAGCGGCATCAGTTTGCCTATCCCGAGTCGGTAACCGAGTCGCAGCCTGCCGAAGCGGCTGTGTCGCGGTAAAACGAAAGGGGGCGCCCTGCGCCCCTCTCACATCCTGCCAGTGCGCCCCGCGTCGACAACCTACTGCTGTGCCTGCCTGGTGCGCACCGGATGCACCTCTTCCCTGCGGTCCATATACAACGCCACCCATTCCGCCAGACGCTGACCCAGTCTCTGGCACGAGGCGACCTCGTTCTCCGAACGCGGTTCACCCGCCAGCACCGCCCCGTAGTGCAGCGTGAACTGCTTGCCCACGTAGTCGGTGACGCCAAATACCAGAAAGCCGAAATTCATCAACACGGTCAGCACCGTCATGCACGCCAGCTCCGCGCCGCCACCCCATCCGCCAGAAGTGGAGAACGCACAGCCAATCTTTCCGTCAACGCGGTTCCACACCGTGCCGCCTACCTCGTCCCACCATCGCTTCATCCGCCACGAAATGGTTCCCATGTTGGTCGGCGTGCCCACCGCGATGCCGTCGCACCACAGCAGGTCATCGGCAGTCGCCTCCTCCACGCTCCTCAGTCGCACCTCTGTGCCCGGCACACTCTGCGCGCCCTGCGCCACCAGCTCTGCCATCTTGCGCGTGTTGCCTGAAGCGGTATCATAAAGCACCAGCACCTTACCCATGCGAGTGTTTTGCCTCCATATTCAGATGTTTATCTATACGTCAATACGTTTTCTCACAGAAATGCCGTTCCCTGCAACCAAAACACGATGTTTCGAGGTATGCTATTAACGAGGTCTTCTGACATGATGCTCTGGAGCCTGCCCGTACATCGCTATATGACCAGCGTACCTATGCTATCGCCGGATGATCCTCTGGCGAAAGCGGTGGCGCTGGCGCGTGCAACGCGAACCAGTACCCTTCCCGTCCTGGAAAACGGCAGGCTGGTGGGGGTGATCGCGGAGTCGGACATCGCTCGCCTGATGCAAGGGGGCAACCCGCACGAACAGCAGTACCTGTCGGTGGCTGCCGCTATGACCACCGAGCCGCTGGTCGTCTCACCGGATACCCCTACTTCTCAAGCCCTGCAGGCAATGCAGGCACATGGGTTCAGCTCCCTGCCTGTGGTGACGCACGACGGCGAGTATCTGGGCATGATTCTGCGCTCCGATGTGCTGGCGCTGACCTGCGACACCGTGCGCCCCCCGCTGGTAGGGGGCATGGCGACCCCGCTGGGCGTGTACCTCACAGGCGGCGGAGTGCGGGCTGGAGCAGGCAACCTCGGGCTGTTCCTGACGGGAGTTCTGTTGATGGCGCTGAATCTGGGCGCCCTGGTGCTGGTATATTCAGGTTCGCGCTGGCTGCAGGACAAGACAGGTATAGCGCTGTATGCGATGCTTGTATCGCCGACCGCCACGCTGCTCGACTGGCAGGACTGGGTGGGCATGATCCTTCGCGCCATGCCCATTGTGCTGTTTCTGCTGTTCGTTCGCCTCTCGCCCATCGCAGGCATCCATGCAGCGGAGCACATGACCGTGCACGCCATCGAGCGAGGCGAGCCGCTGGAGCCTGAATACGTTCGCCGGATGCCCCGCGTGCACCCCCGCTGCGGCACCAACCTGGCGGCTGGGGCAATTATCTTTCTGACCTTAGCCAACCTGAACACGGGCATCTATCGCGACGTTACTCTGCTCGTCGCCTTCATCGCTACCCTGCTCGCCTGGCGGCCGGTCGGCAACTTCCTGCAGGCGGTGTTCACCACGCGCCCGCCCAACGAGCGGCAGGTGCGCAACGGCATTGAGGCAGGTAAACAACTGCTACGGCGCTACCAGATGCAGGGATACCGCCCCGTCTCCCTGCGAGAGCGCATCTGGAACATGGGCATTCTGCAGATTGCCGCCGGCATGATGAGCGTGTGGTGGTTGCTGGATATTCTGGGGCTAGGTGTATGGTAATCTGAGCCTGTATCGCAAGTCTCACCTTTCAACTGCCCTTTAGAGCACCCCAAAGCCACTTTTTTCGAAAGATTTTTCGTACAAAACCTGAGAATCCCCTTTAGATTTTCGGAAGCGTGCCGATAATGTTCGCTGGTTCGCTGTTCATTTCGCCTGCCTGCAGGCAGGACGGTCTGATTGGAGGAGACAGTCGCGATGCAAGCCGTGATACTTGCGGGAGGACAGGGCACACGTCTTCGCCCCCTGACTGCACGAACTCCGAAGCCGATGGTGCCGTTGTTTGATCGCCCTGTGATGGAGCATACGTTGCGGTTGTTACGAAAGCACGGTATTCAGCAAGTGTTTGTGACCTTGTCGTACAGGGCGAGAGAGATTATCGACTACTTCGGCGGTGGTAGTCGCTGGGGCATGCGCATTCACTACTCCATCGAAGATGAACCGATGGGCACAGCAGGAGGCGTCAAGCGCTTTGTCAGCTCGCTACACGACACCTTTCTGGTCATCTCTGGCGACGCAGTCACCGACTTCGACCTGAGCGCCGCGGTGGAGTTCCACCGTCGCAAGAGCGCCGTCGCCACGATGCTCCTGTATTCGGTAGAAGACCCTACCCCGTTTGGCATCGTCGAGACGGACAGAGACGGCAGTATACAGCGTTTCCTCGAGAAACCTTCTGCCAGTGAGGTCTTCACCAACACGGTGAACACCGGCATCTACGTGCTGGAGCCGTATGCTTTGCGCTTCGTGCCGGACGACCAGCCGTTCGATTTCAGCCGTAACCTGTTCCCACGCCTGCTCAGCAACAACGATCCGTTCTTCGGCTACCGCGCAGAGGGCTACTGGTGCGACATTGGCAACCTCCTGCAGTACCGCCAGGCGCACTTCGACGCGCTGACCGGTAAAGTGGCGCTGGAACTGCCCGCCCGCCCTGTGCGCCCCGGAGGATGGATCGGCGAGGAAGCGGTGGTCGGTAGCAACGTCAAGCTCGAGCCGCCCTTCTACGTGGGGGCAGGCACCCGTTTACAGAGAGGCGCAGCCATCGGGAAACATGCCGTGGTCGGTGCACGCTGTCTGGTGGAAGCTGGCGCGTCCATCCTCGCGTCCATTATCTGCCCGGGAGCGCGCGTCGGCGCCGGTACTCAGCTGAACCACTGTGTGGTCGATTGCGGTACGCACGTTGAAGCACGAACCGCACTGACGAACGCGGTCGTTTCCGCGGAAACGGCGATGGTGCCTCTGGCGGCTTAGGGGAACCGTGCGGGCGGGTCAGTCCGCCCGCACCTCTCAACTTTCGGGTACCAGCAAAACCTTGATGGACTCCTTCCCCTCATGCACCAGCTCGATACCGTGCCGAAAGTCCGACAGCGGCAGCCGGTGCGTGACGATGCCCTCCGTCTTCAGCAGCCCGCGCGAGAGGTAACCGATCACCTTGGGGTAACAGTAAGGACCAAGGTGCGAGCCATACACATTCAGCTCTTTCACGTCGCCTATGATTGTCCAGTCTACGGTCACCGGCTCCTGCAGGACGCTGAACACCACGAAATTGCCCGCCTTGCGGATAATGTCCAGTCCAAGCAGGATGCCCTGCGGGTTCCCGGTGGCTTCGATATACACATCACAGCCATATCCTTCGGTGAGTCGCCGGACTTTGGTGCGGACATCGTCCACCGAGGGGTTGAGTACCATATCCGCCCCGAGCCGTTTCGCCACTTCCAGCCGATGGTCGCGCAGGTCGAGTGCAAGGAGCAGCCCAGGATTCTTCAGCCGGGCGCAAGCGACCATACCCAACCCAAGTGGTCCCATGCCAGCGATGACCACCACATCCCCAAACTGGATCTGCGCCCGATCTACCGCGTGCATGGAACACGCCAGAGGCTCCACCAGTGCAGCCTGATCAGCGGGCAGTTCATCCGGTACACGGTACACGCGGGCATTCGCTGGATAGCGGATATACTGTGCCCACCCGCCCTGTGCCTTCTCGCGGAAGCCGAATATCTCACGGTCGCGACAGAGCCAGTATATGCCCCGGTCGCACATCCGGCACTTGCCGCAGGGCACTATCTGCTCGGCGACGGCGCGGTCGCCCACCTTCAAGCCGAACCGATCGCCGGCGCCCTCGCCCAGCGCAACAACCCGCCCAGCGAACTCATGACCGGGCACCACCGGGGGCTGAACATAGCGAGGGCGGGAGGCATCACCCCAGATGGACGGATTCCCGTAAAAGCATTTCACATCACTCGCGCAGATACCGCACGCCTCCACCTTCACAATGACCTCACCGGGGCGCGGCTCCGGCACGGGTATCTCCTCGAGACGATAGTCCTCCGGCGCATGACACCGCACTGATAGCATATTTTGTAGAAGACTACTCGTGCTCATGATGATGCCTCCCTTCCCTCGTGGGCTGATGGTCAAAACCCCCCCCAGCGCACAACGGGCGCTGGAGACGACAGGCTCGCCCCTGCTCTGTACTCAGCCCGATGTCTCAGGGGGATGGGGCTACCGCGGAGCGGGTTGAGCCGCCCCAGGCTGGCCTGCCGGAGCACCCCCTGCGGGCGGTCCGCCCGGAGCCATCCCGGGTGGTGGTATTCCCGGACCACCGACCGGCATCTGGCTGGGGTCGAACACCGGCACTTCTGGTTCCGCGAAGAAGTACCGCCAGCCGACAATGGCAAGCACTGCCAGCACAATCACGATCACAATCGCGGCAGTCACAGGACTGATCTCTTTCTTCATCATGCGTTTCCCTCCACGCTCATGTGGGTTGTTTCGTACTTCTTGGACGGTTGTCTGGATTCCTGCTGAGAGGAAACTCAACATGCACAGGCGAATCGAGCGCGCAAACAAGGAGGGAAACCATGAGATTTATCCTGTGTGTTGGCGCTCACCCAGACGATGTGGAAGGCAGCATCGGCGGTACGGCGGCATTGATGCGCCAGCGCGGGGATACGGTGCGGTTTCTCAGCGTCACCGACGGTAGCAAGGGACATTTCAGCCCGGAATACATCGAGAACCCGCGCCTGCTGGTAGAGCGCAGAATGGAAGAGGCGCATCGTGCGGCAAGCATCGTGGGGGCGGAGTTCCATTGTCTTGGTGCGCCGGATGGAGGAGTGGTCGTCAATCCCGAAACGACGGCATCGATGATCCGAGCCATCCGCTCGTTCGGGGAGCCGGGCAGAGGTCCCGACCTCATTCTGGTCAATCGCCTCAACGACTATCACCGCGACCACCGCGCGACGGCGCAGCTGGTGCTTGACTCGGTGTATCTGCTCACCGTCCCGACGATCTGCCCGGATGTGACGCCGTTGCGACGTATGCCGGTCATCATGTACTGGCACGATGAGTTCACCGAGCCGGTACCCTTCCGTGCGGACGTGGTGGTGAACATCGATAGCGTGATGCAGACCAAAATCGACATGGTCTGTGCGCACGAGTCGCAGTTTCGCGAGTGGATACCCTACACGATGGGCAGAACTCCCCTGCCCCTCACTCC
>CAKZNX010000320.1 GCA_937132045.1 uncultured bacterium | reverse complement strand
GGGGTCAAGCCGAACAGCCTTCTCCATGTGATACATCGCGGCTTCGACGTCGCCCGCGTGATGAGCGCGTTCGCTCAGGACAAACTCTTGTTCAGCTCGTGCTCTCGGGCTGCGAAAAACACCTGCTTCACGCATCCAAAGCGCCGCACCGATGGTTGCACCACCGATCAACACCAGCACCAGCACACGCTTCGCGGCATTGTTCATCGTTACAGCCCTCCCCTCTTGGTTGTCCGGGACACGCTGTCAGATTTCCATCACCACCGGTATCACCACCGGACGGCGCTTCAGCCGCTGTTTCACCGCCCGCGTGACCGCGCTGCGCACATCGGCGCGCACGGCGTCCCAGTCGGTTACCTCGGAAACGTCCAGTTCTTCCAGCTCCCCCAGCACCTGCCGGCGCAGGTACTCGGTGAACTCGGGTTCCTCCTCCTCGCTTACCGCCATGCCGCGCAGGGTGACGTCCGGACCCGCCAGAATGTCGCCCGTCTCTCGGTCGATGCTCACCACTACCAGCACCAAGCCATCCTGCGCGAGATGCTTGCGGTCGCGCAGAACCACGTCGGTGATGCCGCTGTTGCCCCCGCTATCCACCAGCACCCTTCCCACCGGCACCTTGTCCCCGAACTTCGCTCCCTCGGGGTGCAGGTAGAGCGTATCCCCCAGGTCCATCAGGAAGATATGTTCGCCGGGGATGTTCATCTCTCTTGCCATCCGCGCATATTGTACCGCCATGCGCGGCTCTCCGTGCATGGGTATCACATATTTGGGACGCACCAGGGCAAGCATCATCTTGAGCTCCTCCTGGCAGGCATGTCCGGATACGTGCACGGCGTCCATGGGCGGATAGACGACCCGCGCCCCCTTACGTATCAGCCGGTTGACGGTGCGCCATACCAGGCTCTCGTTGCCCGGAATGGGTGTGGCGGAAAGGATGACCGTATCGCCCGGCTCGATCTGCACCGCTTTGTATTCGTCGCGAGAGATGCGTGTCAGCGCCGAGAGCGGTTCGCCCTGTGCCCCTGTTGCCAGAATCACCAGCTCACGCGCCTCGTGCTGGGCGATGTGGTCGGTGCGGATGAGGGTATCGGGTGGCAGCCAGATGTATCCCAGCTCCACGGCGATGTCGAGGTTCTGCTGCATACTGCGCCCCAGCACCGCCACTTTCCTGCCGTAGCGGGCGGCGGTATCCAGAACCTGCTGCATGCGGTGGATATTGGAGGCGAACATGGTGACGATGATGCGCCCCGGCGCCTCGCGGAAGATGCGCTCGTATGCCGCTCCCACTACGCGCTCGGAGGGGGTGACGCCCGGCTTTTCCGCGTTGGTGCTGTCCGACACCAGCGCCAGCACGCCCTCCTCCCCCAGCTGCCCGAACCGCGCCGCATCGAACCGCCATTCGTCGATGGGAGTGTGGTCGATCTTGAAGTCGCTGACAAACACAAGACGCCCGATAGGCGTCTCGATGTTCATGGCAACCGTCTCGGGGATGCTGTGCGTGACGCGCACCGGTTCTACGAAGAAGGGACCGATGGGGATGCGATCACCCGGCGCATATTCGCGCAAGTCCAGCTGGGACAGGGACAGGCGCTCGCTCAGCTTGGCGCGAACCAGCCCCATGGTCAGGCGCGTGCCCCACACCGGCACGTTGATTTCCGACAACACGTACGGTAGCGCCCCTACGTGGTCTTCATGCCCGTGTGTGAGCACAATACCGCGCACGCGGTCGGCGTTCTGACGCAGGTAGGTGATGTCAGGGATAACGATGTCCACACCGTAGACATCGTCGAACGGGAACGCCAGACCGCAATCCACCACCAATATCTCCCCACCGAACTGTACCACGGTCAGGTTCTTGCCGATCTCGGCGGTGCCACCCAGCGGGATCAGCGCGATGCTCTCCTCGTACGGAAAGGTGTTGTCGCTCACTGCAGTAACCCGTAGTCGCGCAGTGCCTTGCGCACGATCTCCTTCTCGCGGTCGCTCGCCTCCACCAGCGGCAGGCGCACTCCGCCGACGTTCGCTCCCAACACATTCAGAGCCGCCTTCACCGGCACCGGATTCGTGGTGCAGAACAGCGCCTTGAAAAGCGGCAGCATCCGATGATGCAATCGTTTCGCCTCCTGCACCTGCCCAGCAAAGAAGGCTTCACACATCCGGCGGATGTCCCGACCGACCACATGTGACGCCACGCTGACCACGCCCACGCCGCCGACTGCCAGCAGGGGCAGGGTGAGCGAGTCGTCGCCACTGTACACCAGAAAGCCCTCGGGTGCTCCTGCGCACACGTCCGACATCTGGTTCAGGTTTCCGCTCGCCTCTTTCACCGCCACGACGTTGTTTATCTCCGCAAGCCGCAGCAGTGTGGGGGTCTCGATATTCACGCCGGTGCGCCCCGGAATGTTGTAAATCATCACCGGCAGGTCTACCGCGTGGGCGATGGTTTTGAAGTGCTGGTACAATCCCTCCTGCGATGGACGGTTGTAGTAGGGCGCGACCAGCAACAGCCCGTCTACCCCCACGCGCTCCGCCTCCTGACTGAGGTGCACCGATTCGGCGGTGTCGTAGCTGCCGGTGCCCGCCAGCACCGCTGCACGCTTACCCACCGTCTCCTTCACCTTGCGGAACAGGGTGATTTTCTCGTCATGAGTGAGGGTGGGTGACTCGCCGGTGGTTCCGCTCACCACCAGCCCGGTGGAGCCTGTCTGCACCAGCAGCTCCGCCAGCGCCTGCGCCGCGTCGTAGTTCACCTCCAGCTCCTCGTTGAATGGGGTGACCATGGCGGTCACCACCGGTCCCCAGTTGACCTGCATGGTTACCTCCTGTCTCTGCGTCTATAGCCAGCCCCTGGCGATCATACCCTCGGCAATCTGCACGGCGTTCAGCGCCGCGCCTTTGAGCAGTTGATCTCCGCTGACGAACAGGTCCAGCGCCATGGGGTTGGAAACGTCTTCGCGCACGCGCCCCACCAGCACCTCGTCGCGCTCGCTCGCCTCGATGGGCATCGGGAAGTAGTTGCGCTGGCGGTCGTCCACCAGTGTCACGCCGGGGAACTTCTGCAGTGCCTCCCGCGCCTCGTCTACCGTGGGACGTCGCTCAGCAAACTCCACGTTGATGCTCTCGGAGTGCGCCCGCAACACCGGCACGCGCACACAGGTAGCGGTGACTGCCAGCTCCGGCTCGTGCAGAATCTTGCGGGTTTCGTGGATCATCTTCCATTCCTCTTCGTTGTAACCCCACTCGTTTATCGCTGAGTTGTGGCTGAAGAGGTTGAACGCAATCCGATGAGGTAGCACGCGCGTGGCGACCTGTTTGCCCTCCAGCACCGCTGCGGTCTGGTCTATCAGCTCCTGCATCGCCTGCGCACCGGCTCCACTGGCGGACTGGTAGGTGCTGACCACGACGCGCCTCACCCGGCTCAGCTGATGCAGGGGCGCCACCGCCATGAGCATGATGATGGTGGAACAGTTGGGGTTGGCGATGATGCCCTGATGCCGGCTGGCGTCCTCCAGATTAATCTCCGGTACGACCAGCGGCACCTGCGGCTCCATACGGAAGGCGGAGGAGTTATCGATCACTACCGCACCCGCGCGAACTGCCGCCGGGGCAAACTGCCGGCTGCGCGACGCCCCTGCAGAGAAGAAGGCGATCTGCACGCCGTCGAATGAATCTTCATTCAGCCGCTGAACCACGAACTGTTCGCCGCGAAAGAAGATCTTCTTGCCTTCGGAACGCTCGCTTGCCAGCAGGCGCAGGGAGGCGATGGGGAAGCGGCGCCTCTCCAGAACGCGCAGGAACTCGGCGCCCACCGCGCCGGTAGCGCCAGCAATCGCGACATGGTATCCTGAACTCATTCGCAGTGATCCCCTCGGTTGATTCCTTCTTTATAGTTTATCCGCATTTACTGGGTGCGTCAATCCTTCGGCACAGTAGCCATGAGAGCGGTGATGACGTTTGACCGTCACCCGCTGGAGGGCGAGAAACCCCCGCCGAGCCCTATCGTGTCCTTGCGAGGAGCAAAGCGACGAAGCAATCCCCCTCGCCCACGTGTCATTGCGAGGAGCAAAGCGACGAAGCAATCCCCCTCCGCCTACAGCAACACGTGGGAGATTGCTTCGCCTGCCTGAAGGCAGGCTCGCAATGACACCTGACGCGTGTCATTGCGAGGAGCGAAGCGACGAAGCAATCCCTCCTCCGCCTACAGCAACACGTGGGAGATTGCTTCGCCTGCCTGAAGGCAGGCTCGCAATGACACCTGACGCGTGTCA
>CAKZNX010000319.1 GCA_937132045.1 uncultured bacterium | reverse complement strand
ATGGGCGTCGGGGGCAGTTCGATAATCTCGCGAAACACCTCGTGGATGTAGTAGACCGGCACGTCGAACAGCAAACCTACGAGCGTGGCGTAGGCGATCTCCGCCTTGAAGCCTCCGGTGGCGTTGATAAGCACCTCTCTGTCCTGCTTGCGCTCGTGTTGCACAATCTCGATCAGCCTGGCTACCAGCGCGCGCAACCCCCGCATCTTGAAACGACTCTCCCGATACTGCAGGTCGGGAACCTCCACGACCTCTGCGCTGTAGCCGGAGTTGCGGTAGAAGGTTGCCAGCGCTTCCGCCGCCCGCTCGCCCTCTTTGGTCTGCGATCGCAGAAAGACGATGCGGTCCCCTTCTTTCAACAGGTGGCTCAGGGAGTTGGTCTCGGCGCTGGCTTTCTCCGGGTCGGTGAAGCGCAGGTACACCTGCAGGTCATCCGATTTTCCGTCCCGCTCGGCTTTGGTTAACAGCGATGTGCCCACTGTGGCGATAATGGTGCGCATAGAGACACCTGCCCGTGAGAAGTGGTATAAGGCGCTCTTCGCTATCGGCAGAATGTTTCCTGCTGGCTGGTGTGCTCTCCACGTCAGAAGGGATCAGGGTAGTGGCTGTGTCATAGCGCTGCTCCCACCAAAGGCAGAGCCCCACAGGCGTGGGGCTCTGTGGCGTTGTGCTGGAAGGCTGTGCCTATCCGCTCTTATCGTCTCGTCGTTTGGTAGCGCGCCTCCAGCCAGCGATTGCAGGCGCCAGCACGCCGACGCCAAACAGCGCCATTGTGCCGGGTTCGGGAATCACCGACTGCGACACGGCAAAGCTGATATAGGCACGATCGCCGTACTTGTAGTTCATGATTCGGGTGCCGTCCAGCTCGTACTCGTCGATGGTAGTGCCTCCGGTGAGCGGGTCCTTGAAGTACAGTTTCTTCTTGGTGCCGTTGTCAAACCAGCCGACCGCCGTCACCCAGTGCCCGCCGTCGGGACTGCCATCTGCCTTCCTGTACTGGATGCGCAGTTCCACGTCCTCGCCACCTTCAATCTCCTTCTTCACGAAGTCGAAGGTGTTGGTGCCGTCGAACTGTCCACCCGACTTCGTCACGATCAGCCCATCCAGGTTCAGGTCTTTGATAACCTTCTCCTTTCCCGGCTTGAAGTTGCCCGGTTGAATGCCGTTGGCTGTCCATTTCATGCCCTTCTTGAGCTGATCGATCAGGTCAGCCTGGTTGGGCAGTTTGCCGCTCAGCGCGCCCGGATGGCGCACCTGCAGCCAGAGCAGGCTCTGTGCAGCAGCGGTGGGAGCACATTCGTTCTCGCCCTGCAGGATACCCGGCGTGTCGTGGCGCACGCGCCCGATGATGGCGCTCTGCGGGGACAGTGAGCCGCCACCAGGGGTTAGCGAGAAGCCGTTACCAGTGCCCCCGAAGCCGGCGTCCAGCCCCAGGCTGATGCCGTTCTGAAGGTTGCCAATGTCGTAGGTGGAGAACGCCACGCCAAGGTTCGTCTGAAGACTGGTGAAATCGCCCGGCGAGCGTGCACTCAGATCGAAGGCGGCATACACGGTGTAGGACCCCGACAGGCTGAGACTGCTCAGGTCGAAGGTGCTGGAGAAGGTAGCGGAATTGCCGCCGAAGTCGCTGGACTGAAGCGGTATCTCTGAGTTGAATACCAGCCAATCGCCACTGTCCAGACCGTTGCTGTTCCAGTCCACCGCGACGTTCAAATAGCCAACGCCCAGTGAGCTGGAAGGCGCGATATGCACATCCACAAAGCCCACGCTGGTGGGTGTGCCGTTGATGGCAATCTGCCCGAAGCCGACCACCGGGTCGCCACGTGCTCCCGTTGTCAACAGCAGTCCGGTTGCCAGCATCGCGCCGATAAAGCTGAGAAATCGAGGCGTCATCCTGGACACCACCTTTCGCTAAGATGAATAATAGTACTGCAAGATTCGTACCATAGACGGGGTTTTTGCTGGAGTCAGACGGAAATTTCCAGTTCTTTTTACGAATGCCTTATTCGCGATGATTGTGAGTAATATAGCATGAAGCTATTTTGTCTGTATACTGCGCGACCAGGGTGCTTGAGAAGTTCCTCAAAGCCCGATTGACACATCGCCTGCCTTCTGCTACATTGTCTCGGGAGACTTCTCGAGCACGGGAGACCGCCTATGCGCCGCGTTTTCTGGGTCTGGCTGCTGTGTGCTTTTGCGTGGGGTGTGGCATACAGTTCCGAAGATTACCCACCGGCACGATGGGTTCCCGCCTATTCGGGTAACTACACTGTGTCCAACCGACCTACCACCTACCCAATACGGTATGTGATTGTGCACGTGGTGCAGGGTTCGTATAATGGGTGCATCTCGTGGTTTCAGAATCCCAGCTCGCGCGTGAGCGCACACTACGTCATTCGCTCCTCCGACGGCGAGGTCACCCAGATGGTGCGCCACAAAGACATCGCCTGGCACGCGGGCAACTGGTGGTACAACTGCCGTTCCATTGGCATCGAGCACGAGGGCTGGGTGCACGAGCCCAGATGGTATACTTACAGCATGTACTACTCGTCGGCGGCGCTGGTACGCCACATCTGCAGAACCTACGGCATCCCGCGCTCCCGTGAACACCTTCTCGGACATGTGGAGGTGCCGGGCGCAACCCACACCGATCCTGGTCCCTACTGGAACTGGGATTTCTACATGCAGCTGGTGCAATCGGCTGCCATTCTCGAAGAGGCGTCCGTTCCGATTACCCTGCGACCGGGCGAGACCGCTACGGCTTACCTGCGCTTCCGCAATACCGGCGACATCACGTGGCTACCGACAGGTGCCAACCCCGTGAGGCTGGGTACCCAAAACCCGCGCGACCGCTTCAGTCCATTCTACACACCGGGCGAATGGATCAGCCCCAATCGCCCGGCTGCCGTTGTTGCGACCACCCGTCCGGAACAGTACGGAGATTTCGTTTTTACCCTCAGCGCCCCAGAGCGCTATGGTATCTATACTGAAAGCTACCAGCTGGTTCGAGAGTGGGTGACCTGGTTCGGTCCCATTGTGACCTTCCGTATCGACGTGGTTCCTTGGGATATCGTGATCGATAACACCAGCGCCAGCTTCAGCGTGTGGGGCACATGGTCTACCGGCACCATCGCCACCGACAAATACGGCGCCGACTACCGGTGGACAAGCACCAACCCCAGCAGCTCCGCTTACGCTCGATGGTACCTGAACGTGCCGCGCGACGGTTACTACGACGTGTATGCCTGGTGGAGCCGCGGCACCAACCGCAGCACAGCCGCCCGCTACGAGATTGTCCATCGCGATGGTACAGCGGTCAAAGTGGTGAACCAGCAGACGAACGGCGGTCAGTGGAACTGGCTGGGGCGATACCGGTTTGTACGCGGAACCGGCTTCGTCTACCTGCGTCCCAACGCGCCGTCGGGCTACGTGGTGATCGCGGATGCAGTGCGTGTGGTGGGACCCTTCAATCCCATGCGGCGATAGGGATGAGGTGCCACAGGCATGAGAGCTATATGCGTCCTGCTTATCATCGGTATTGTGAGCCTTGCCGTACCAGCCGGCTCGGACGACTTCGCCGCCGATGTTCGCCTTCGAAAGGCGGTCACCTTGCGACTGCACACCGCCCTGCTGAGCGAAGCCGTACAGGAGATTGGCAGGCAGGTGGGCGTTGATTTCCGCGTGGATGATGCGCTGAGCGAACACAAAGTGACGCTGTTCATCACCGGGAAACCCGCCTGGCAGGTGCTGAAGCGGTTGACCGACCTGTTGGGCATCCTGCCTGCGACAGACGCGCAGGGCTATGTGCTAAAACCAGACCCGAAGCTGGCGCGGATGGAGCGCAACCTGCTGGAATGGGAACGAAACACCCTGTCCCGTGCGCTGGAACGAACCCTTCGGCTGTGGGCACAACGCACCGGAGAGGATTTCTTGGGGATGACCGAAAGGGCGCGCAGGCTGGAGGACCAGATGGAGGCGCTGGAGCGCGAGAAGCCTGCCGAGTGGCAGGATCGGCGGGTGGCGCTGGCGGAGCGGCTGGCTTTTATCGGACGGGTAACACGACTGGAGGTGTACCTTCTGGGCTGGCTGTACCGCCGGCTTCCTCAGAGCACATGGGCGCCCCTGTGGCGGGGCGAGACACTATGGTTTTCTTTTCCCCGTGACCAGCAAAGCCTGCCGTTGCCGCCGCAGGTGCTGGAGTGGTATGCAGGCTACAGAGGCGAGGAAGTGCGCTCTGTACGCCTTGGTGTGCAGTGGAATGTACGCCGTTCGGATCTCATCGTTTCCCTGCTGGCAGTACCAGAGGGGGCTGACCAGCCGCGTGTCGAGCAGTTCGTCGTAATGATTGAGGCGGAACACAACGTCAGCCATCCTCTTCTGGCTCGCTGGGAGAAGTGGCACACCTCGCCCGAGGCGCTGAGCAACAATTCGGCACTGCAGCGCGAAGTACGAGGCGTACGAAACACGGTTGCTCCGCGGTTTGGAAGGGCAACTGTCGCAGACTGGTTCCAGGAGGTGGCAACAGGCAGCGGTATTCAGGTTGTCGCCGACGCCTTCCGGCTACCCCTGAGCTTCAGCAGCATGTCCGTATCGCCTGGTACCCTCGCCGAGCGTCTGCAGGAGTTTGCCCTGCGCCAGCCAGGTTATCTGCGGGTGGAAGGAGAGTGGGTGCTGTTTCGTCATGCAGGCTACTGGCGATGGCTGCAGAGCGAGCCACCGGAGCAGCTGTGTCGCGAAATGGAGCGCAAAGAGACGGAAATCGGGCTATCTCTGGACGACTATGCTCGCTTTGCCGCCAGCCTTTCGCCCGATGCGGTGGAGCGCATCGCACAGCGGGAGCTGAGCGCCCTGTTTGACCTGGCGCCCCTGCAATCGGCGATGCCTGCCCTGCGCTTCTGGAATAGCCTCACGGAGGATCAGAAACAGGTGGCTCTCAACCGAAAGCCGTTGTCCTACCTGCACCTTGACCACCGCCAGCAACGGCTGTTCCTCGAAGCGGTTGCAGAATTCGCGCTGTCCGGCGCGGACGAGACGCAGATGGCGTTTTTCATGGAGCGGTGGACGGCTCCGGGCTATACGCTGTCAGGGGACAGGGTTTCCATCACCGCGGAGAGCGCCGAGGAGGCGCAGCAACAACAACACCTGGTGCCGGACGCAGCAGCTATCTCTGCATCCGCAACGCTTGGTGAGGTCACCTTCTATTTTGGTTACGATGCCGGGAGGTCGGTGCGCTACAGTCTGAGTCTGCGCAAAAAATTCTCAGAGTATAGTTCGCCATTACAGGAAAAACAGGAACCGGTACAGAAGCTTTTCTGAGAACAAATACACTTCCCATGTTGACAACAATGCCTTTATTGTATATACTTAGAGTAGTGAACCGGATAGATAAAATAGGCAGGATTTAATTATTGATGCTAGTGTTTTCGCGCGGTCGGCACGAAAAACTCTCTGTTCCCGGGAGGAGCTTCCTGTGAACGTGTTAAGACGCTGGCTTTGTGTGAGCGCCGTCATGATGGCGCTGCTGGCAACGGTGACCGTGCTGGCGCAGAAGGAGGGAAAGAAAGCCGTTCCCTACCCGCTGAGCCTCTTCGCGCAGGCAACCCCAGACGATTACATGGGCGACAAGGACTGCGCCGAGTCCGGCTGTCACTATCCTCATGCGGATAATTTCAACCGCTCACCACACGCGCCTTATGTGCGCAATGCCAAGCTGCCACTGGAGCACCAGGGCTGTGAATCCTGCCACGGACCGGCGAAACCGCACCTGGAGGACCCCACCAAAATCTTCAGCTACAGCGACTCGAAGCCTGCCGACATCGCCGCGATGTGCCTGCGCTGCCATGCCGACACGATGCGATTGTCGCAATGGCATCGCACCCAGCACGGCAAAGCGGACGTGGCGTGTACTGCGTGCCACCAGATTCACTGGGAGCCGCACAAGGAGCCACCGGCACGGGGGCTGATCAACCTGGGTAGCCTGCGCTCACCGCAGACGGAAAAGGAGCCTCAACCTCGCCGCCTGCTGAAGTTCGACGACCCCATTCTGTGCAGTCAGTGTCATCAGCGCCAGATGAACGAGTTTCGCCTCAACTTCCACCACCCTGTACCGGAGAGGCGAATGGAGTGTAGCGAATGTCACGAGGCGCATCCCAGCAAGGCGGCTCAGAAACGGTTCCGACCCATCAAGGAGATGTGCGTGAGCTGTCATCCGGACAAAGCGGGACCGTTCGCCTTCGAGCATGACCCGGTCGCTGGATGGAGCGGTGAAGGCTGTACGGAGTGCCATCGGGCGCACGGCTCGCCAAACCCCAAGCTGCTCACCGCCGCATCCCGCGGACTGTGCACCCAGTGTCACACCGACAGGTCCGCCACACACTATCCGGGACGCACCTGCTGGATGGCGGGGTGTCATGCCGCCGTGCATGGGTCGAACACGGACGCGCTCCTGCGTCGACCGTAGCCAGGGGGAGGGTAGATGCGATGGAGAACAGAAAAAGCGCTGCGTTCCACAACAGGCTTGTCCGCGCTCTGCTGGTGGGCGGACTGATCGTATGGTGCGTTTGCCTGTGGGCATCGGGGCCGCTGTACGCGCAGGTGACCCCGCCTTCCGAGCAGGAGACAGAGACTCCACCGGAGTCGCCAGAGGCACCCCTGCCGCCCCCAGCCAAGCTGATTTCGGTGGACTTCGGCTGGTCGTGGTGGGACCTCACCGGAAACGCGGGCAAGTTTCGGCAGTACGCCACGCCGCCCAACAGCCGGTTCCTGCGCGAGCTTCGCTATATCTCTCCCTTCTGGCGCACCGGCGACAACCTGCGCCTGCAGTTCTGGAGCCCTACCGAAGACGACTACCGGCTGGAGGGCAGCTTCTCGTTCGGGTTTGGAGCGACGCGCATCGAGGCATGGACCACGCGGAACCGCTTCCTGATGCCGGTGCCGGAACCTCTGCCCACCAGTGAGCGTACCGTTACCGAATCGTTTATCAAGCAGTCGCTCACGCCCGAGTTCGCTGTCTTCGTGCGTTACCGGCAGGACGGGCAGACGCATCACCTGGAGACTCCCCGCACACCGCTCCTGCAGAACACCCGATATTGGGATGCGGTTGCCGAGGGCAAGCTGGGCAACGGGCAGGTGAGCGTCGGCTACACCGACTGGCGCTACTTCGACCGCACCGATACCTTCCTCGATACCAGCATGGAACGCTGGCACGCGCGGTATCTGTGGGAAATCAGCCCGGCAGTCGCGCTGGAAGGGACGGTCGCCCACATGGACATTCGCCAGCAGAACCGCCCCAATAGCCGCATGGAGACGGTGAATGTGGCGACCGACATCGCTCTCAGTGCCGCCACCGAGCTGGCGCTGGCGTACCGCGTGGACAACATCCGCCTGCCGGTTGTGCAGAACGCCTACCTGCGTGAACGCCGCAGCGCCAGCGCTTTGCTGATACACCGCTGGAACCGCTGGAGCCTGCAGATGGGTGTGCGTAACCGTGAGGCGGAGCGCGTTCGTGCCGACCACAGCTTCGTGGATGTGCCACGCTGGTGGACGGTGGAAGGCAGGCTGTGGGGCAGGCTGAACCGACAGCTGCGCCTCACAGTGCGCGGATGGGATGAACGGTTGAACGACCCGCCCACCATGCTCACCAGCGACGCGCGCTCGCTGTACTGGGACAACCGGCGCTTCGCCCAGATCAAACTGGATGGTGGTTCTGCCCTGTTCAACGGCTATCTCACCTATACCTATCGCTACTGGGCGAACGACGCGCGAGCCGTCGCGCTGAACATGCGCGGTATCACCGTAGGAGGCACATGGACGCCCAACGACAGGCTGAGTCTGTTTGCCGAGCTCTCGTCGGAGGGGTGGTCGGCGCGGAGTGAGGTGACGACGGCGCCTACCCTGAGCAACTTCATCCCCAACAGCAGGGTGAGCACCATCGGCTTCAACTGGAATATCGACTCTCGCACCAACCTGAGCGCGACCTACACCAACTTCGTCACCGACCACGACAACCCGCTGTTGCTGCGGGATGCCAATACCGAAGGGCGGTTCCTGACGCTGAACCTCAGCCACCGCTTACCTTCGGACTACGAGCTGACCCTGACCATCGCGCCGTGGAGCTACCGCGACGAGGTGGTGGGTCTGATGGACTACGATACGCAGATGATCCTGCTGTCACTGAGTGGACGATTTTAGCAACGCCGTAAGCACGAGCCGAGGGAGGTAATCACCATGAGGAGTGTGAAGCGTTTAGTAATGGCAACGTTCACCCTCGCGACAGTCGCTGCCGTCTTCCTGCTGTACGGGTGCGGGGGCGAAGCCACCAAGGAGACCACCCTATCTATTGAGGAGACCTTCCGAACCAGCCTGCACGCCACCCGGCTGGGTAAAGCCACGTGGTACAGTCGGGCGAATGGCGGGTTCGAGGCACTGACAAACGTGCCAATCACGGATATGGCTTGCATGCGATGTCATCCGGGCACCAAGGCGGATGGTACACCCATCGACAGCGCCACCTACACCCCCGGCTGCGATGACTGCCACGCCACACCGGGTTCACCGGTGAGTGACGAGACGTGTCTGAAATGCCATAGCCGGCAGAGGCGCGAGATGGCTTTCTACTCGGACGTGCACCGCCAGAAGGGGTTCCGCTGTATGAGCTGCCACACCCTGGAGGACGTGCACGGCGACGGCAAGCAGTATGCGTCGTGGCTGGAGGAGGGGGCAGTAAAGGTGAAGTGCGAAACCTGCCACCGCACCGTTTCGGAGAACCCCGCCCACAAGGTCCACAAGAACACGGTGGACTGCACAGCGTGCCACACGCAGTCTATCATCTCCTGCTACAACTGTCACCTGCAGAGCGAAATCCAGGCGGATGTGAAGCGACCGCATACTCTGCTGAGGGACTACATGCTGTTGCTGCGGCGAAAGGGTAGCGGTAAAGTGTACACCGGTACCATCATGACGCTCAACTTCAACGACAAGACCTTCCTGGCGGTAGCTCCATACCGCGCACACACCATCGCGCGCAACGCCAAGAAGTGTGAGGACTGCCACGACAACGCCGCTATCCGCGAGTACAACCAGACCGGTCAGATTACCGTTACGCGCTGGGATGGCTCCAGGATCGTCAATACCAAGGGAGTGATTCCCGTGCCGCCGGACTGGCAGACGGCGTTCAAACTGGACTTTGTGGACTACACTGGCGACCCGAGATCGCCGACGACCGACCCGACAAAGTGGGTCTTCTTGAAATCTGGAGCCGACGGCAAGCAGATGCTGTATGCGGAACCGCTGACCGCTCAGCAATTACAGAAGCTGTCTCAACCCTACAGATCCGACTGAGAGAACGCAGCGGGTTGCAAAGGAGGTTAGATATATGCTGACAACACGCATTCTTTGGCTGACTGGCGTCTCGCTGACGCTGGCAGTAGCAGTCGCCGTGCTACAGGGTTGCGGCGGGGGTGGAGGACCACTGGTTCAGCCACCGGGAACGGGCACTCCATCACCGACTACCCGCTTCACCGAGCTGCTGCCGGATGCGCAGAAGGATGCCAGTTACGTCGGGACGGACAAATGTCTGGGGTGTCACGGTGCAGGACACCGGCAGACCGGCGCTGAACCGGTGGCAGTCGCCTGGGCGAAGACCAAACACGCGCAGGTGAACGTCGGCTGTGAGCAGTGCCATGGTCCGGGCAGCAAGCACGTGCAGGCACCGCTCAAGACCAACATCCTCACCTATCCCAACTCTGCCAGCTCGGTGGTTTGCGCACAGTGTCATGGCACCGTTGCGGCGCAGTACGAGCAGTCCGGACACGCCGCCGCAGTGGAGGCGGTGATTTCGGCTGCAGAGTCGAACCCCAACTTGTACGGCAAGACCTGCTTCCGCTGTCACAGTGCACCCTTCCGCGCCGAGATGGTGGATAGCAAGCTCTCGTACAGGCAGTCACGCGATGCTATCGATGCCAGCATTGAGGCGATGAGTACGGACACGATCGTGAAGATCGCTCACGCGACGCACGAGAGCGCGTCGTGTGTGTCGTGTCACGACCCGCACCGGCAGACCGGCAAATTGAGCTGGCAGGGCAAAGAGCTGCAGCTACGCCGGAACGAGCTCAACACCGACACCACCGACGTGGCGCCGGGCACGCCCGTCAAACAGCACACCACCTTCGACCAGGTCTGCGCCTCCTGTCACAACGCGCGAGGCGGCAACCCGGCTGATGCTGCACTGAACGCGGGAACGGCACGTCCCAACTTCCACAGCAGCAACCAGTACAACATGCTGATGGGTATAACAGGTGTGGAGGAGCAACCGGGTCCGATTGTGCGCAACAACGCCCACGCGACGGTGCCCGGACAGTGCAGCCACTGCCACCTGCCGAACGCGCGCCACACTTTCACAGTGAGCTACGACACCGGTTGCACGCCGTGCCATACGGCAGCGGATGCGGCGGCGCGCACTCAGACAAGTAGAGCGCAGATCGAGCAGGGATTGCTGGCGTTGCGGTCGCGACTGCGCTCGTGGTCGCAGCAGACCTTCGGCGATCCCGACCTGTGGGACTACACCGCCCTGATCCCGGCGGGCAAGACACCGCCACCACAGGCGCAGGTACCTATCGAGGTGAAGCGGGCACGCCACAACTACTGGTTCATCATCCGGGATGCCAGTTATGGCGTGCACAACGGACCGTATGCGCGCTACCTGCTGCAGGTCGCCAACGCCAACATGGACCGCCTCGGTAGCAGAGCCGCATCGCGCGCGGCGGAGTTCTCGCCTGCCCAGCGCAAAGCCATCCTGCAGGCTGATCTGCAGAGGTTCAGAGAGTCCTACCGGCGCGGCGTCGAGTAAACGCAACGGGGGCAGGCGGAAAAGCCTGCCCCTCGGCTTTTCGCTGTAATCATCCCTCTCGCTGAGCCGCTACGTTGCCCTTCGGTAACGGCGCTGCTGCTGGCTCGGTGCAGGAGTTGTCCCTGACCGAGCGAAGTAGGCGTCGGAGGTGGATTTTATGGCGATTTACAGGAACCCCCAGCCTCATCGCTGGCAACCCGGCGGCGAGGTGGAAAAGCACTTTCACGATCATGACGAGACTTGGGTCATCATGGATGGCAGGGCGAAGGCTTACATGATAGACCGTGATGGGCAATACCACGAGTTCATTCTGGAGAAGGGCGATATTTGGATGATTGAGGCAGGGATCGAGCACGGCTGTGTGGCGCTGGAGGAGGGCGTCGCTATCTTCCCATTCCCCGGCACCTTCCCCGAAGGTTCCCATCCCTACGGGCACTACTACATGGAGCAGGAAGGTTACATCCCCAGCCTGAAGGTGGAGAAGGTCCCCACCGACCGTTACCGCAAGGAGCAGCGCTGATGCGCGCTGTCGCGATCGAATACCCCGAGCGTGGGCGAATGCAACTGGTGGATCTGGGCGAGCCACAAGCGCAGCTGGCACCCACCGAGATACTATTGCGCACCCATTACTCCGGTATCACCAATGGCACCGAACGACACGCCCTGCTGGGCGAACACGGCTTCACCCTCTTCCCCTCGCGTCATGGCTACCAGCAGGTGGGGCAGGTGGAAGCGATTGGTGCTGAGGTGAAGGACTTCGCGTCGGGCGACTGGGTGTTTTTGGGGCAATATGTGGGACATCGCAGCTGGAACGTGGTGGACCTCGCCAGCGCAGACCCTCACTCCTACAGCTCGCACCTGTGCCTCAAGCTGCCGGCGGCTGTGGACCCACGCCTGTGTGCGCTGTTTGGCGTGGCGGGGGTCGCCATGCGGGCGGTGCGGCGATTTCGGATACAGCCGGCACAGAGGGTGTGGGTGGTAGGGGCGGGTGTGATTGGGCAGTTTGCGGCACAGTGTGCCCGTGCGTTCGGGGCGCATGTCACAGTCAGCGACGTTCTACCGGCGCGTCTGGAGGTAGCGTGCAAGTGTGGGGCGCATCGTGTCGTTCACGCCGAGAAGGATGGCTGGCAGGCGTTAGCGGAGGGGGCGCCTTACGACAGCATCATCGACTGCTCCGGCTACGGTGCACTTCTGCAGCACATCCACGAGAGGCGTCTTCTGGCGCCTGCAGGCGTCGTTGGGTTGGTGGCGGTACGCTCGCAGACCACTTTTCCATGGGCGATGCTGCACGGCACCGAAGCCTCCATCGAAGTGTCCTGCCACTTCAGCCTCGATGACCTGCGCGTGCTGTTGCACTTCGTGCGCGAAGGTATCATCCATGTGGCACCGGTCATCTCACATATCGTGCCTGTTAGTGAAGCGCCCACCATCTACGAGACGCTTTGCGACCGCCCGGGCGAGCTGCTCGGCGTGATTTTCCACTGGAGCGGTTGAGATGATGTTGCGTGTGGCGGGGGCACAGATACCGGTCACTGGCGATGTACAGAGCAACGTCGCCGCCATACGGCGTGCTATCGCCTTCGCCGTGGAGCAGGGGGCGGATGTACTTCTGACTCCAGAAGGTTCGCTCAGCGGTTACACGCCCCATTTCGACAGGCAGGCAGTGGAAGAAGGCTGGCGTCAGCTGGTGGCAGAAGCCAGGTCGGCGAGGCTGGCGCTGGCACTGGGCACCTGCTATGTGGAGGCGGATGGCTTGACCTACAACCAGATCCGCTTCACCGACGAACAGGGCAACTTTCTGGGCTTCCACGCTAAAATACTGCGTTGTGCCACGGTAACCTCGCCGCCGGTGGGCGAGATCGCTCGCTACGCGGTGGCTCCCCTGCGCACGTTTATGCTAAGAGGCGTCCGGGTTGGTGGGCTAATCTGTAATGACCTCTGGGCGAACCCCACCTGCACTCCGATGCACGATGTGCACCTTACACAACAGCTGGCACGCATGGGGGTACAGGTCATTTTCCACGCGGTAAACGGCGGACGGAACGGTACGGACTGGTCGCGGGTAGCCTGGCAGTACCACGAGTCCAATCTGCGCCTGCGCGCTCTTGCAGCGAGAGTGTGGGTTGTGACGGTGGATAACTGCTATCCGTTAGATCTACGCTGTTCATCGCCGTCGGGCGTCATCTCGCCAGACGGGGGATGGAAGAAGCGCGTGCCTGCGAACGGAGAACATTACTTCGTCTATACTATCCGCCTGAAGGGGATGGCTTCGCCTGCTGGCGCAGGCTCGCTATAACACCACCCCCGTGCCGTTGCGAGGAACGCAAGCGACGAAGCAATCTCCGTTGCACCTGTGTCATTGCGAGGAGCGCAAGCGACGAAGCAATCTCTATCTTTGACCACGAACCGCGGGGGATTGCTTCGCCTGCCGAGGGCAGGCTCGCAATGACACA
>CAKZNX010000318.1 GCA_937132045.1 uncultured bacterium | reverse complement strand
CGTGCTGGCGTGGAGGAGGCGGTTCGTGCGATGCAGGCGACGAGCGCGCAGGTGCACGACGGGTTTGCGCGCAGTGAGCAGGTGAGCGCAGCGTTGTCTCAGATAGTGGAGGCGGCGCAGTCAGTGGCTGGAGAGGTGCAGTCGGTGACGGCGGTAGCGGAGCAGATGTCGGCGAGCGTTCAGCAGGTTTTGGCGACGGTGAGCACGGTGTTGCAGAGTGCGGAGGAGAACGCTCGTGCGGCTTTGGAGATGTCGTCTGGTTCGGAGCAGGTGTCGTCGGCGATTGCGTCGGTGGCGAGCATCAGCGAGGAGGCGGCGGCGAGTGCCGAGGAGTTGACCGCTGCCAACGAAGAGGTCGCTGCCAGCGCACAGGAGCTGGCTCAGATGGCTCAGCAGTTACAGCAGGTGGTGAGCCAGTTCCGGTATGAGGAGGGCGAGGCTCGTCCAGCGTTGCGGATGGCGGCGTAGTGCCCTCACCCCCGTGCCCCTCTCCCACCTTGCGGGAGAGGGGTTTTTGAATGGCCGCATGCTGCTCTTCCCTGCACGTTCATTTGCTGAGCACCGGCGCGACAAAAGCGCCCTCCCTTCCCAGCACGGGGAAGGGAGGGGCATACAGGACGGGCTGAACGGTTTCTAGTGAACCGGCACAGTCAGTTCAGGCTGTGGCGTCGCCGCTTCCAGCAGCACCTCACGAAGATGCTTCGCCGCGTCCTCCGGCGTGGTCACGTTGATGTAGATGCCGGTGCCCAGTTCGAAGCCTGCAGCGATGGTCAGGCGCGGCATGATGGATAGGTGCCACTGGAAGTAGTGGTAGTTGCGCTCCTGATTGATGGGCGCCGTGTGCAGGGTAAAGTTGTACGGCGGATGGTTCAGCGCCACATCCATGCGCAGGAGCACCTCTTTCAGGATACGCGCGAACGCCCGCGCCTGCTCGCGGTCGATCAGGGTGAACGACGGCTGATGTCGCCGCGGCACGATCCAGGTCTCGAACGGGTACTTCGACGCGAAGGGCGTAAAGGCAAGGAACTCCTCGTTCGCTGCCACCACACGCTCGCCCAGCCGCTCTTCCAGACGCACCATGTCGATGTAGACGCACCGCTCATGCAGGTCGTAGTACAGTGACGCTCCCTCGATCCTTCGGCGCACTTCCGCAGGCACCATCGGCAGGGCAATCAGCTGCGAGTGCGGGTGCTCGAGTGACGCGCCTGCCACGCGCCCATGGTTGCGAAACACCATGATGTACTGGAACCGCTTGTCCTGAGCGAGGTCCATCGAGCGGTCGCGATACATCCAGATGACCTCCTCGAGCTGCTGCTCGGGCATCAGCGCGGGGTGTTGGTCGTGACGCGGGGTCTCGATAATCACCTCGTGCGCCCCTACGCCGTTCATGTAGTCGTACATGCCCATGCCGCTGCGCTCGAGGTCGCCCTCAATCGCCAGCGCTGGGAACTTGTTGGGCACCACGCGCACCCACCAGTCCGGGCTGTTGGGGTAGGTGCCTGCCTTGCGGTACGAGGACACCTCCGGAGGCGTCTGGTGCTCGTTGCCCGGGCAGAACGGGCATTCCGCCACGTATTCCAGCCGCTTTTCTATCACCTCGCTCGTCTTGAAATCCGACGGGCGCTTGCTTCGCTCGGTCGCTATGATCACCCATTCGCGGGTGACAGGGTCTTTTCTCAGTTGTGGCATGGTTGACCTCTCCTTACGTCGCTGCAATCTTCACCCGTACCGAAGCACGGGCGAAACGATGTCAAGACTTGGTAGGCGGCGGAGTTCTCCACTAAGGGCTTTCCACATCCGGAAACCGCGCACCATACCGGTTTTTCGCCCTATATTCCGAATCTTGCGAATCATCCTGCTGGTACACTTCCGGTTGCTATGCAAATATTAGACGTTTGTTTACAGGAAATAGTTCCCGTACTCTTGACAGGAAACCGGGTCATCGGACATTCTAGGAGCATGAGCATCTGGACCGATACGCACTGTCATCTGAACCATCCCGATTTCGAGGCGGACGCCCGCGCTGTGTGGGAACGCGCCCAGCAGGCAGGTGTTCACCGCGCCGTCGTCACCGGATACGACCTGCCCAGCAGTGAGACCGCCCTTCACATCGTCGACCGCTTTGCCGGGTGCTACGCCACGGTTGGGGTGCATCCGCACGACGCCTCTCAGGTGGACGACCATACGCTGTCTCGCCTCGGCGAGCTGGCTGCCCATCCGGGGGTTGTGGCTATTGGAGAGGTCGGTCTGGACTACTACCGCAACCTCTCCACGCAAGAGACTCAGTCGCGCGCCTTCGAAGAGCAACTGCAGCTCGCCGTGCGGCTCGGCCTGCCCGTGGTCGTGCACTGCCGGGACGCCTACGACGACCTTCTGAGTACTCTGGCGCGGTATCCCCTTCGTGGGGTACTGCACTGTTTTAGCGGCGAATTGCACCATGCCCAGCGTGCTGTGCGGATGGGCTGGTATCTGGGCATCGGGGGCGTCGTGACCTTCAAGAACGCCTCGACACTGCGCGAAGTCGTTCAGCAGTCACCGCTGGAGAACCTTCTGCTGGAGACCGACTCGCCGTATCTTGCTCCGATGCCTCACCGGGGTAAGCGCAACGAGCCCGCCTACATCCCGCTCATCGGGCGGATGGTGGCATCAATTAAGGATGTTCCCGTCGAGGAGCTGGCAGCGATAACTACGGCGAATGCCTGCCGCCTGTTTTCTCTGGAAGTGCCTTACCGGTGAAATTATCGGTTTTGTGGGACGGTTTTTAGAGGGAAGATTCCGCTGTGGTGCCGTGCTGGAGATGCATTCTGGCAGGGAGTTGGGCGCGCGACAACGTATGAATCTGCGGTAGAACGGTGACGGAGGCAACACCCCATGCCCGAACTGACCCGCGAACAGGCTGAGAAACGCTTGCAGGAACTGCGCCACCAGATTGAACACCATAACTATCTCTACTACGTCCTGAACCAGCCGGAAATCTCCGACGCCGAGTATGATGTGCTGATGCGCGAGCTGCTGGAGCTCGAAGAGCGGTTCCCCAACTTGCGTACGCCCGATTCTCCGTCTGTGCGGGTGGGAGCGCCGCCTCTGGACGCCTTCGGTACCCACACACACCGCCAGCCGATGCTGAGCCTCGACAACGCCTTTGGCGCAGACGAGCTACGTGCTTTTGACCAGCGTATCAAACGCTTTCTGGGGATGCCCCTCAGTCAGCCGGTGGAGTATGTGGCGGAGCTGAAGATCGACGGGCTGGCAATCTCCCTGACCTATGTGGACGGTGTGTTCGTCACCGGCGCTACGCGGGGAGATGGTCTGCAGGGTGAGGATGTGACACAGAACCTGCGCACCATCCACGCCATCCCCCTTCGCCTGCGGCAACCGGTGGCGGAAGCTTCGCCGTCACTCATCGACGAGCCGACGGTGCGCCTCCCATCGTTTGTGGAGGTGCGCGGTGAGGTGTACCTCACACACGACGAGTTCCGGCGCATCAACGAGGAGCGCGAACAGACGGGCGAACCTACCTTTGCCAACCCCCGCAACGCCGCTGCGGGCTCCGTCAGGCAGCTGGATCCGCGCGTCACCGCAAAGCGCCGCCTGAGCCTGTTCGCATATGGTCTTGGGGCGATGGAAGGGGCGAATTTCGAGACGCACTGGCAGATACTGCAGACCCTGAAGGCATGGGGATTCCCGGTGAACCCGCACGCGCGCATCTGTGGCAGCGTGGAGGAGGTGGTCGCCTTGTGTGAGGAGTGGACGGCTCGACGGCAGGAGTTGAACTACGATGTGGACGGGGTGGTTGTCAAGGTGAACTCCCTGCTCATGCAGGCGGATTTGGGATACGTGCAGCGCAGTCCCCGCTGGGCAGTCGCTTACAAGTTTCCTGCACAGCAGGCTCGGACGCGCATCGTGGAGGTTCGCTGGCAGGTGGGGCGTACGGGTGCACTGACGCCCGTCGCCATCATGGAACCGGTGGAGGTGGGTGGGGTAACCGTGTCCCGTGCCACCCTGCACAACGAGGATGAAATCGCCCGCAAAGGGGTGATGGTGGGCGACGAGGTGGTGATACAGCGCGCGGGCGACGTCATCCCCGAGGTGGTATCGGTGGTGGAAGAGGCGCGCGACGGCGATGAGGTGCCTATCGTCCGCCCGCAGACCTGCCCCGAGTGCGGTGCGCCGGTGGAGAAACCCGAGGGCGAGGCGGTGGCGCGGTGTGTGAACCTTGCCTGCCCGGCGCAGATTGTGGAGCGTATCCGGCACTTCACCTCGCGCAACGCGATGAACATCGAGGGCTTTGGCGACAGGTGGGTGCAGAAGCTGTTTGAGGAGGGGCTGATTCGTGACCCCTCCGACCTGTATTACCTGAAGAAGGAGCACCTGTTGCCGCTGGAGCGCATGGGCGACAAGCTGGCAGAGAACCTGCTGAACTCGGTGGAACGCAGCAAGCAGGTGCCCCTGTCACGCTTCATCTATGCTCTGGGCATCCGGCATGTGGGCGAACGCGCCGGGCAGCTGCTTGCGGAGTATCTGGCCAGTCTGGACGCACTGATGAACGCCAGCGAGGAGCAATTGCAGCAGATACCGGAAATCGGTCCCGCCACCGCGCGCGAAGTTGTGGAGTTCTTCCAGCGTGAGGAGAACCGGCACGTCATCCGCAAGATGCTGGAGGCTGGCGTGACGCCGATTGCCGAGCGACAGAAACGCTCTGACGCTTTCGCGGGGCTGACCTTCGTGTTCACCGGTGCGCTTCAGCGTTTCACCCGCGAGCAGGCGGAGGCGCTGGTCAGGCAGCTGGGCGGCAAAGCGTCGGGCAGCGTAAGCAAGCAAACCAGCTACGTGGTGGTCGGTGAAAGCCCGGGGGCGAAGTATCAGAGGGCAGTGCAGCTGGGCGTGCCTGTGCTGAGCGAAGAGGAGTTTCTGAAGATGGTGGAGGAGGCGGGGTAAACGGCTGTCGATCCACCCCGCCCGAGAGCCAGAAGCAAGGCGTCGCGCGGTCACCAGCCCGAGTAGAACGCCCAGCCTATCCAGCCGTGCTCCCCGGGCGGGAGGCGGTACTCCCTCATCTGCGAGCCTCGGCGTTCCCGCACTTTGACGGTGTAAGTCTCGCCGAAAGCGATTTCGCGGATTCCCAGCAGGCACATCGCGCCGTTATCGATGTCGAACAGGGGACGTGTGTCGTCAGCGGGCACTCCGGGACCATAAATAAAGGCGCCGAGCACCTCCGTGCGACCGCCGCGTTCCGTTCGCACCCGTACCCCCGCGCCTTCGCACTTCATCCCCAGCACCCACAGGTTCGCACCGCTGTTGCGCACCAGTCCAACGTCATCAGTGCCCTCCGGGTTTAGCTGACGCGCCCAGAGATTCTGCCCGCGCCGTCTCAGCTCAACGTGGGAAGAGCAGTTCGTCACGAAGATGTCGCCAGCACCATCGCCAACTATCTTCAGGTCGCAACTTTCCACCACCAGGGCTCGGTTTCGGGAACGGTTCTCTACAACAGGCGGCGCACCGCCAAAAGCCTGAATATTCTCGAACTTTACCTCTGGCGCGCTCGAGTCGTCCACGATGAACCGCCCTTTCGCCCCGGCGATGATGCGCCCAAAACCCAGCCCGATGATGTGCCTGACACTTCCGTGTACGTGCACCTCGCCTTCCAGCGAGTACCAGTTGGGGTCGGTGCCCCCGATGCCGCGGAGATACACGACGGTCTTTCCCCGACGTGCCGCTTCGTCCACAGCCTTCTGGATCGCCTGTGTATCATCCCGATTGTCGCCCGGCACCGCACCGAAGTCGTTCGCGCACACCCAGTTGGTCAGCCGTTTTTCCCACACTACAGCCGGCTCGCGCTTGACAGGCAGTCGAATGGCTGAACGGCGGGCGTCCTCGAACAGTCGTCTCGGCTCGTGCGAGGCGTACTCCGCCAGAGTTGCCGCCGAGACGTTGCCTGCTGGTGTGGTGCTCTTGATGGACAGCGAGTAACCGCGCGTGCGCAGATTTCGCACATAAAGCACACTGCTGTTGGAGATTGCCGCCTCGTGTTTCCCGCGCGCCTCGATGCGCCCTCCCTCAATTGCCAATATACCGCCCCACCAGTGCCAGTCATTTGGGATGTCGTTTAGCACGGGCAATGGGGTATTCTCGATGACCAGATCTTCCGCCGCCACGGCGTTGCCACGCACCTCCAGCCCGATGCGTCGGCAATTGCGGATTGTCACACGGGAGAGGGTTTGTCCCCACATCCACTGGCTCAGAACACCCACCTCAAAGCCATCCACCACCACGTCCTGCACCAGATTGGGACCGTTCATGTTCAGGAAGGAGTTGACGCCCACCCTGCCGTTTCCTCGCACGCGCACCCATTTGAGCAGTCCAGTGTTATTGGAGAAGAAGCGGATCCCGTCGGTGCCCGGATTGTTGCCCACATCGACGGTCAGGTTACAGATGGTACGCATGAACCAGTCTGCTGAGCGCGGGTCAGAGTTGCTGGGATGTGTGCGGATGGCGCACTCCGCGCCTGTGCCGTCATCCAGACGGATTACCACCCCATCTCGGGACTGCCCGTATATCCACGGTCCGACAGGCGACGTCACGAGAAGGGGACGCGTGACTCGATACACTCCGTTCGGCAGATACAGGATGCGGGTGTTTCCTCCTGAACCGCAACTGAGGTCTATCCCTTTCTGCAGAGCGTCGGTATCGTCATGTTTGCCGTCACCACGCGCGCCCAGATCGCGTTTGGCGTCAATGACCGCCTTCGGGTCACGGGGAAAGACGATTTCGGGCGGTCTGGTAAAGGCACCCTGTGCCCATCCCCGTGCTCCGCAAAACAGCAGGCAGATTGTGATTGCCCAGAATCTTGACATTGCGTGAGCTCCTCATTGTTCGTTTGACTGCTTGGCATTACCAATCACCACGATGTGGCATGCGCCGCGGGTTGGGCTTCGCCCCTAAAGCCTCAAACTGTTCTCTGGTCATCAGGTGCAGTGAAGGATGATAGTCCCTCAACACGCCCGGCATGTTCAGGCTCACCAGCGTCTCCTGGAACTCCTGCATGCACCAGCTGCCCCGATGCCACGGAATATTGTTGTCATCTGGCGCGTATTGTGGGTCGTGCCAGTCGGGCATGACCATCAGCCAGCGGATGACCATCGACATCTTGCCGCGGTCGGGTCCCCAGTTTCGCCACGTGACGCCGGCGGAAGGCGTGGCATTGCGCGGGCGGTCTTCGGGAGAGGAGAACACCAGACAGTACCAGCCTTCTTTGTCGGTGATGACTTCGTCATCCATGATGCTGTCGTAACACAGTCCCCCCGACGTGGTGCGCGAGGGACTGGCTCCATACCGAGAGAGCGACCAGTACCGCGCTTGCCCGCCGCGCATGACACGCTCTCCCTTCCGTGTGCGGGGCGTTTGAGGGAGTTTGCCAGTGATGACCAGCACCTTCCCTTCCGGCAGAGACATTATCCGCCCGAGGTAGTGAATGTAAGCGCAGAAGGTGGAGCCGGTCCAGTAGTTAGCGGGGGGTGGCTCGGTGGGTCCACGCCCAAAGAACTCTCTGTAGACGGTGCGAACGGTCTGCTTCAAGCCGTCTTCCCCGCCCATCAACGATCTGGCTAGAGGAACGTCGGCAAGCGATATGCCTGCCGCGTCACCGAACATAGTGAAACCGTCGTTCATCTTCACCCAGCCGACCCGCGAATTAAAAGGTCGGTAATCCTCGGGCGCGCGAGGCTGAGCGGGAACCGGCACGTTCACAAGCCGACGCATGAGACGCAAGTCGTGTCGAATCCACACCCGTTCGCCGCATGGCAACTCCAGATACACCTTGGGAAGTGGTACGCCGCCAAGCGGTCCAGCGTTGCGGTCTGGCGCGTAGTAGCGCAACCAGAGCACTCCGGGCAGTATGGTTCCTTTACCCCATGCACCAGTCTCTACGAAGGCGCCGCACACGCGCAGGTTGCCTTGCCCGCGGAAGGCGACAGGACGGTCGGTCATGCTGCCGGGGGCGACTTTCTCGTTCAGAGACACCGGATCGCCTTCTGTGACCAGGAACTCCACACGATACCGCCGTTTCGCCGCATGACGATTTTCGCCCACACGGAAGGGGTTCACATGTCCCTGCTCCGGTTCGATATCCGCGTCCACCAGAGGCACTTCCATAATGCCTGCGCCGGCGAAAGCCGGGAAGCGTGGGTTGTAGGGGATGGGCACCTGAAAGTTCATGAACCGACATCGTGGAAATTCGCCCTCCACCACCAGTTTAGACCCCAGCGGAGCGATGTAAGGAAGCAGAAGGTAGGTGCAGTGGGGGTCAGGCGACATGTAGTACAGTTCCTGAAACCGCGAGTCCGCCTCCATCGCAGGGCGAACCACCCACTGATCCCCGGGCTTCGCGTCTTCCGCGCGAACCAGCGTCCATGCGCCGCAGGCGTTGGTTAGGTTCACCAGACCCGGTTCGTTCAGCAAGACAGCGGGCGGAATGTCCGCTGGCGCTTCGCCCTGAAGCCATTTCTGAATGTATTGCTGGAGGGAGCGAGAGATAGTCCGTACTCGCTCTCCCTTTCGCGCGAAGTATTCCGCAGACCGAAAGCTCTTCGGCGTCTTGCGGTCGATGCCCAGCAAAAAGTTGCCCAGCGTTTGCCCTTGCTCGTCCTCGTGCAGGGGAGCGGTAGTCACCATGAACGTGCGCCCAATCTGAAACCGGGAGTAATCGGGGTTGGTAGTGCGAACAGGGATAGAGGCAGTCACGCCCCCGTACGACACGGATATAACGCCTTCAGCGGGCTGGGTGCGCTTTGGCTGGAAATCGGTGCTCCAGATCACCCGGCTACCAGACGCCGTCACCGGGCGGTTTTTGGCCACAGCGATCGCGGTGCCGGGTACCGCCATCGTCACCTTATCCAGAGCTTCTTTTTCCCCCTCGAACCAGCCGTATGTGCACCTCCACCGTGGCGTCGAGCCCGCGCGACTGCACTCCCGGTCGGGCTTTCCGTCGCTCCATATCGGCACCACGCGGAACTCCGCCACCTCATAAAGCGCAAGTCCCTGCCACCCATCTGATAGATCGGTATCGGTACCCATTGTGGGATGCACTTCCAGCCCAACGACGCGCGGTGAGTGCACTGCGGCATTGTATGCTTCGCGCACCACGAACGGCTTTCTTTGCACGGGTAGGGGGCGCTCCTCAGAGGACTCGTTGACGGACGCTACGACGATGATGACCAAGAGCACCACAAGACCGATTCGCCATTTCCTAAGTCTTGCGGTGTCCGGGTCGCCTGAACGTCTGAACACTTGCACCGACATCACCTCCAGAATGACACACTGGTATCGAACTTGACGACTCTGCTGGGGCGCACGTTTCGCTGAAAGATTATCTCAGTGGTCCTGCGACCGTCAAACCTCGCTTCGGGCAGGACACGATGCGGCAACGGCAGAAAAAGGAGTTAGCGTGACCAGTGGCGAGGACTCGCGTGCATGTGCGGACGCAATTTCATACTCACGGGTTGTCTGGCAGGGGCGTTCACCGTGCTGATGAGTGCAGGTGTCCTGTATCTTTGGTGGACTGCAGCTCCCGATGTGCCGATTCCCTCTGCGCCCCCGCCCCCGCCCGATAACGCCTACCATGCTTATCGGCAGCTCGTCGAAAAAACCATCGAGCTGCAGAGCCGTGTGTCCAACCTTGCGCAGCTGGAGCAGCAGGCGACCGCTCCGGGTGCTAGCGCAGATGTAATCAGGCGATACGTCGCTATCTACGAACCGATCCGGCGGGAAATCCGACGGCTGGTGAGCCAGCCATGCATGTACGCCGATGAGCCGATGGATTTCATGATGCGCCAGCAATCGGTGTTTCGCACATGGGCGCGGGTGGAATCGGAAGACATTCAGTGCGCTTTCATGGAAGGTGACCATTACCGAGCCATCGAGAATCTGCGAACCGTGCTTTTGCTGACGGAACAGGTGAGTCGCGGAGCGCCGCTAGTCCGCTTTCTCACCGGGCAAGCGATGATCTCTTCGGCAGTGACACCGATTGCCGAGCGGGTAGCGTCGCTTGACGCTCGCGAGTGCGACCGTGTGGTGTCGGTCGTGCGCGAGTGGGAACAGGTGCGCGCGCCTTTTAGGGAGGTGCTGGAGAACGAGAAGCGGGTAACTATTGCGATGTACCACGCCATGTGGCAGGGTGGTGAACGTTTGCAGCAGTTGTTCGGCACCGGTGCACAGGTAGCTGCCCGTCCCGAGCAGCTCGCCACAAGGCTGGCAAACCTCCGGCGCGCCACTCGGGAAACGGTAGAGCTATACGATCACGCGATAGCGGAGGCGCAGAAGCCGGTGACGCAGTGGCAGCCGGTGAGACCGGCTAAGCACCCTCTGAATCAGCAGTTGCCGGACGTTCTGAATAACGCTCGCCAGATATCGGCGGCGTCGCTAGCGCGTCTGCGGATGCTCGGGTGTGTGGCCGCGGTTCGGGCGTACTACCTGCGTACAGGTCGCTATCCGCTCATCCTGGCGGAGGCAGGCGTAGACGACCTGAACAATGACCCGTTCACCGGGCACGGCTTCATCTACCGCCAGACCGAGCGAGGATTCGTGTTGTACTCCGTGGGTCCGGACGGCAAGGACGACGGGGGAAAGAGTGTGCCGGTGAAAGACCTCTTGCGGGTGCCGGGAGATCTCACTCTTCGTTCGCCGTCGACGACCCCGGCGCCAGCGGAACCGGGGGCTGAAAGATGAATACGACAGGAGGAGACAGAGATATGTCACAGGCGGATGCTTTCGCCATCTGCAAGTGGTATCGGTATCTGCGTGTGGTGGATGTGTGCGACGCGCTAGACGGCATCGGCTATTTTGACCTCACGCTGATGTCGCCGGAGGTGCGCCCACTGTGGAGCGGCATGCGCTTCTGGGGTGTGGCGCTGACGGTGCGCTGTGTGCCCGCCAACCGCCCTATGTGGAAGCTGAACAGCACCGAGGAGATTGTGAACGCGCATGGCATCTGGTTCAAAGAGGTAGGGCACATCGGGTTCGAGCACCTGATCCAGCCGGGGCACGTGGTGGTCACCGACACGGGCGGCAGCAGGGAGGTCGGCTTCTGGGGCTCGGCGAACAGCCTGGGGGCAGTGGCGGCGGGAGCAAAGGGCATCATTACCGACGGCTATGCCCGCGACACCTACGAGCTCACCCTTCAACGCACACCGATCTGCTGTCGTGCGCGAGGGCGCACCATCATTCCGGGGCGCATCGAGGTGGCAGAGGTGCAGACGAAGGTCGCCTGTGGAGGGGTGCAGGTTCGTCCCGGCGACATCGTAGGTGCGGACGATGACGGCGTGGTGGTGGTCCCGATGGAGGTGGCAGAAGAGGTTGCCCGACACGCGCGCGCCGTTCTGCTGGCGGATATGCGCGCACGTCGGTCGCTATACGAACGCCTGAACATGACGCCCGACCACACGGTGGATTACGAGACGGTGGAGCGCTATTACGCGGAGCTGGAGGAGTGAGCATGGCTGAGCGTGTGGCGTTTATCGGTCTGGGAACGATGGGCTACCCGATGGCGGGGCACCTCGTCAGACGCTTCGAGACCCTCGTCTGGAACCGCACCAGCGCGAAGGCGGAGGCACATGCCCGCCAGTATGGCACAAAGGCACTCTCCAGCCTGTCGGAAGCCGCTAAGGCGGACTGCATCTTCACTTGCCTGCCCACCAGCTTGGAGGTGGAGAGCGTGGTGCGGGAGGTGCTGCCCGCGCTGAAAGGCGGCACCCTGTGGATCGACTGCACCAGCGGCGACCCCAACCACAGCCGACGCATCGCGCAGGAGCTTAAGCAGGCAGGCTGTGAATATCTGGACGCTCCGGTGTCGGGTGGTAAGGCGGGCGCGGAGGCGGGCACGCTCACCGTCATGGTGGGCGGCAGTAAAGAGGGGTTCGCCCGTGCCCTGCCGGTGATCGAAGCGTTCGCCGGCAAGGTTTTCCACGTAGGTGGGGTGGGCGCCGGTCATGCGGTCAAGGCGATCAACAACATGCTCCTCGCCGTCAACCTGCTGGCGGTGGCAGAGGGGCTGGTCACGCTGGTGAAGGAGGGCGTGGACCCCGCTGTTGCGCTGGAGGTTATCAACGTCAGCACGGGACGCTCTTTCGTCAGCGAGGTCCATTTCCCCGAACGGGTGCTCACCCGCGCCTTCCCGCCCACCTTCAGCCTGGGGTTGCTCGCCAAAGACGCCCGTATCGCGGTCTCCATCGCACGGCAGGCGTATCTGCCCACACCGCTGATACAGTTAGCCACCGAGATGTTCGAGATGGCGCGGGCGCAGGTGGGTGCGGACGCAGACCACACGGCGGTCGTCAAACTGATAGAATCGTGGGCGGGCGTGCAGATTGCACCTCTTCAGGAGGCACGGAACGATGGGTAGGTGCGTTGCGCTTCTGGCGCTGGCTGGTCTGATACTGCTGAGCGCCTGCACCAGAAAGGACGACTCCAACGCCACCTCGCAGTCGCTTGAAAGCAGGCGGTACACCGTGGGCGTTACCTTGCTGACCAAACAGCATCCGTTCTATCAGGAGCTGGAGTCTGCCATGCGCGAGGAGGCGCAGAAACAGAACCTCGAACTGCTGATCCAGAGCGCCGAGTTCAACCTGGCAGACCAGACGGCGCAGGTGGAGAACTTCCTGACGCGCGGTGTGAACGCGCTCATCATCTGCCCGGTGGACTCGGCGGGCATCGCGGGTGCGGTGAAGAAGGCGAACGAGGCGAAGGTGCCTGTGTTCACCGCCGACATCGCCGCGCAGGGTGGAGAGGTGGTCTGCCATGTCGCCTCAGACAACGTGCAGGGTGGCAGGCTTGCCGGAGAATATCTGGCGAAGCTGCTGAACGGCAAAGGCAAGGTGGTCATTATCGACCATCCTGTGGTCACCAGCGTACAGGACCGCACGAAGGGCTTTATGGAAGCCATCAGCAAGTATCCGGATATTCAGGTAGTGGATCGCCCACCGGGTGACGGTGTGCGCGACAAGGCGATGGCGGTCACCGAAACGATGTTGCAGAAGCACCCCGACCTGGCTGGCATCTTCGCCATCAACGATAGCACCGCACTGGGCGCGTTGAAGGCGGTGGAGAGCATGGGGCGCACCAGCGTGGTCATTGTGGGCTATGATGGCGACCCCGAAGCCCGGCGTGAAATCCTGCGGGGCAGTGCCCTGAAGGCGGACGCCGTGCAGTTTCCGCGAAAGATCGGCGCGACGGTGGTGGAGATGGTGGCGCGGCATCTGCGTGGGGAAACCGTGCCGAAACTGGTGCCGATTCCTTGCGACATCATCGACAGGGAAAAGCTTCAGGCGGAGGAGGGCGCTTCTCAGTCTGGAAGCTGAGGCATCACACAGAGAGGAGACATCCGACAATGGAACCATCGCCACGGGTCACTCTGCGTTCCGCGCAGCCGGAGCGATTGCGCGGGAGGGTGGATAGCAACAGCCCGTGTCACTGGCGTGGAGATACGTTCGTTATCTTCATGTCGTACGGGCACCCGTACCGCAGTGAGGGCAAATCCGCATCCGAGCTGGATGAGCCTCAGCCCGTGCAGTTCGACAACGTGCTGAACGGGCACCGGTGGATCGAGTGCACGGTGCTGGCGGAAGACGGCACGCTTTACGGCTGGTATCATCATGAACCGCTGCGGCTGTGTCCCGGCACGTCTCTTACCGCTCCGATGATTGGCGCGGTGCGCTCGTCGGACGACGGTAGGACGTGGCACGACCTCGGCTTTGTGCTCACCGCTCCCGAGGGCACCCTGCGGTGCGACGCGAAGAACGGCTACTTCGCCGGCGGACATGGCGACTTCTGTGTGGCGCTCGCCCCTGACGGGCGCACCCTCTATTTCTTCTTCGGCAGCTACGCGGGCGAGGTGCAGGAGCAGGGAGTCGCAGTTGCCCGGATGGAATGGATGCACCGCGACAAGCCAGCTGGCAGGGTGTGGAAGTGGCATCGCGGCGACTGGCGGGAGCCGGGACTGGGCGGCAGGGTCACGCCCATCTTCCCCGCCATGACCGACTGGATGCGTGCTGACTGCGATGCCTTCTGGGGTCCATCGGTGCACTGGAACACATACCTCAAGCGCTGGGTGATGTTGCTGAATCGGGCGAAAGGCGAGGGCTGGGTGCAGGAAGGCATTTACGTCAGTTTCACTTCGAGACTGGACGACCCGAGCAGCTGGAGCAAGCCTCAGAAGATTCTGGAAGGGGGCAGATGGTATCCGCAGGTCATTGGCGACCCAAAGGAGCACGGTACGGACAAGCTGGCTGGCAGAGTGGCGCGTCTCTACATGAGCGGGGTCTCGGAGCATGAGATTGTTTTCGATGTGTGATGACAGTTGTCGTGGCGAACTTTGCGGTACATGAAGAGGATTGCTTCGTCGCTGCGCTCCTCGCAATGACACGGTGGTTGTGTCATTGCGAGCCTGCCTTCAGGCTGGGGAAGCAATCCCCTACGGCTGACGGCTATTTGCAGGAGATTGCTTCGTCGCTTGGCTCCTCGCAAGGACACAAGAGGCACCGTGTGTCATTGCGAGCCTGCCCCCAAGGCAGGCGAAGCAATCCCCCACAGATTAACGGTACGCGGAGGAGATCGCTTCGTCGCTTCGCTCCTCGCAATGATACGGGTGCGAGGGGGATTGCGTCGTCGCGTCGCTCCTCGCAATGACACGGGGGGTGAGGGGGATTGCTTCGTCGCTACGCTCTTCGCAAGGACACGAGGGCGGGTCGTGCGGTGGCGTTACGAAAGGGTCAATCGGTCGCGCAGGGACAAAAACTCATCGACTCCCAGCACCTGTTTGATTTCCCCGAAGGACATCATTC
>CAKZNX010000317.1 GCA_937132045.1 uncultured bacterium | reverse complement strand
CGATGGCAGTCACCGCCGAGAAGAGAACATACACTGTAGACGAACTGTGGGAGCTGTGCCACCGAACCGAGAAGCGTCTTGAGCTCGTCAGAGGGGAACTGCGAGAGATGGCACCAGCTGGTGAAGAGCATGGTTTTGTAGCGGGCAGAGCGATTGCCCTGCTGGCACGACATGTCGATAACAGGCGTCTGGGTTACCTGTTCGCAGCCGAGACAGGATTTGTTCTGCAGGAGGGTGAGCCCGCGACGGTGCGCGCGCCGGACGTGGCGTTTGTCCAGCGTGACAGGTTGCCCGAGGGGAAAATGTCCTCCCACTTCTCACGCACGATTCCAGACCTTGTGGTGGAAGTGCTGTCGCCCAGTGATACCTATCCTGCTGTGCTGGACAAAGTGAACGACTGGCTGGCGGCAGGCGTGAAGCTGGTGTGGGTGGTGGACCCCGCCAGCAAGCAGGTGGTGGTGCACAAAGCGGGCGTGCCTGCGAGGATCCTTCGGGACGATGAGGTGCTGTTGGGCGAGGATGTTCTGCCCGGTTTCGAGTGCAAGGTGTCGGAGATATTCGCGCCGTGAAGGCAGGGATGAGCCGTGGCGGTTGTGTCTGAAGGCGGAATATGCACGGTTGAGGATTTGTGGGAACTCTCCCGCTCTGCGACGAAGCGGTGGGAGGTTGTCGGGGGGAGGTTTCGACAGTTGGCGCCTGCGAGCTTCAAGCACGGTGTGGTTGCCGGTCGGCTGTTTGCCGTTCTCTACCGATTCGTTGAGTCGCAGAAGAGCGGTTACGTATTGATGGCAGAAACTGGGTTCATTTTGTCTGAAAACCCATTGACTTTGCGAGCGCCTGATGTGGCTTTTGTTCGGTGTGAGAAGATTTCAGACGGAAAGTTGCCTGAGCAGTTCGCTCGATTTGCTCCAGACCTTGTTGCGGAGGTTCTCTCTCCGTCTGACACGTATTCTGCGCTCGCCGAGAAGGTCAGTGACTGGTTGCAGGCTGGCGTGCAGGCGGTGTGGGTGGTAGACCCGGCAGATCGAACCATCAGCATACACCGAGCAAATCAACCGGTGCGCGTGCTCGGTGAAGAGGACACGCTGTCGGGTGAGGATATTCTGCCCGGTTTCGAGTGCAAGGTGTCGGAGGTCTTCGCGTAACTGGCGTTTATTCTTGATTATGGGAGGTAGAAACAACTTCGATGGCAATAGGTAAAGTCGCGCAGGTGATGGGACCGGTGGTGGATGCCCGTTTTCCGGCAGGGGAGCTGCCCGCCATCCTGAACGCCGTGACCATCGACGACCCCGAGCGCAACATCCACCTGGTGTGCGAGGTGGCACAGCACCTGGGGGATGATATGGTGCGGTGTGTGGCGCTGGACTCGACCGACGGGCTGGTGCGCGGAATGCCGGTGGTGGACACGGGTGGTTCGATCGCTGTTCCGGTGGGTCCGGAGACGCTGGGCAGGGTGTTCAACCTGCTGGGCGAACCCATCGACGAGCGTGGACCGGCACAGGCGGAAAAGCGAATGCCGATACACCGTCCGGCGCCGCCCTTCCCCGAGCAGTCCACCACTACCGAGATTCTGGAGACGGGACTGAAGGTGATCGACCTGCTCACCCCGTTCAACAAGGGTGGCAAAATCGGCTTGTTTGGCGGCGCGGGACTGGGCAAGACGGTATTGATTCAGGAGCTCATTCGAAACATCGCCACCGAGCATGGTGGTGTGTCGGTCTTCGCCGGGGTGGGCGAACGCACCCGTGAGGGAAATGACCTGTGGCTGGAGATGAACCACTCCGGCGTTATTAACAAGACCTGCATGGTGTTTGGACAGATGAACGAGCCTCCCGGGGCCCGCCTGCGCGTGGGACTGACAGCGCTGACCATGGCGGAGTACTTCCGCGATGAGCAGGGTCAGGACGTGCTCGTGTTCATCGACAACATCTTCCGCTTCGTGCAGGCGGGTTCCGAGGTGTCGGCTCTGCTGGGACGGATCCCCAGCGCGGTCGGCTACCAGCCAACACTCGGCACCGAGATGGGCGCCCTGCAGGAGCGCATCACCTCCACCCGGCGAGGCTCCATCACTTCGGTGCAGGCAATTTACGTTCCTGCCGACGACCCGACCGATCCCGCCCCGGCGACCACCTTCTCGCATCTGGACGCTTACGTGTATCTGGAGCGGCGCATTGCAGAGAAGGGCATCTACCCGGCGGTAGACCCGCTGGCATCGATGTCGCGCAACCTTGATCCTAACATCGTGGGGCAGGAGCACTACGAGGTGGCGCGTGCGGTGCAGGCGATCCTTCAGCGTTACAAGGAGCTGCAGGACATCATTGCCATTCTGGGTATCGATGAGCTGTCCGACGAAGACAAACTGCTGGTGGCGCGTGCCCGCAAAATCGAGCGCTTCCTGTCGCAGCCGTTCTTTGTGGCGGAGCAGTTCACCGGTAACCCGGGCAAGTATGTGTCTATCGCAGATACCGTGCGCTCTTTCAAGGAGATTGTGGAGGGCAAGCACGACGACCTGCCCGAGCAGGCGTTCTACATGGTGGGCACTATCGAGGATGCCGTCGAGAAAGCCGAACGCCTTCTGGCTGGGGCATAGCGAGGACAGGAGATGGCAAGAACGTTCCATCTGGAAGTGGTCACGCCCGACCGCCAGCTGATGTCGGAAGAGGTCGTGAGTGTGATAGCGCCGGGAGTGGAGGGGTATCTGGGTGTGCTGGCAAACCACGCGCCGCTGGTTACCGAACTGCGGGTGGGCATCCTGCATGTGCGCTATCCTGATGACACAGAAGAGAATATCGCGGTGTCCGGGGGGTTCATGCAGGTGGTGGGCAATCGCGTACTGGTACTGGCAGATGCCGCCGAGCGTCCGCAGGATATCGATATCCATCGGGCAAGAGAGGCGCTGATTCGGGCGCGTCAGCTCCTTCAGGACCCAACCGTAGACCGCGAGCGTGCCCGTGTTGCCCTCGAGCGTGCAGTGAACCGTCTCAGGGCGGCGGGCGTCGAGTTAACAGGCGACATGGAAGACTGAAGGCGTCGGTGGGTTGCCTCAGAACTCACAGGGGAGCAGGAACCTCCTGCTCCCCTGAATGCTAGGCAAAGGCGGTACGCACCGCCTCTGCTGGTCCCGATTACTTACCCATGCGCTTCAGATTCTGCAGGCACAGCTCAATGGTCTTCAGCGGCGGATGGGCGTACGTCTCCTGCTCCACGATGTACCACTCGGTCTTGCCAATGGTCTCACACAGCTCAAAAATCTCCTTCCAGTTGATGTCTCCCTCGCCGAGCACGGCATTGGGGTTCCTGGAGGAAAACTCTTTGAGGTGTACGGTTGCGGCACGACCCGGGTATTTTCGCAGGAAGTCGGCTGCCTTTGCGCCCGCGTGCATCGCGTTGCCAGTATCGAACTGCATCACCACGTCTTTCACCGTGTTCCCGAAGAAGCTATCCCACGGGAGCTCGCCGTCCAGCGGCTTGAACTCGATAGTGTGATTGTGGTAACCCACACGCATTTTGTGGGGCTTCACCTTTGCGGCGATCTCGTTGAACAGCTTGGCAGTGTCCAGCCATGCCTTACGGGAGCTGGTGTATTCGCCGGGCAGGCCGGGCACGATCAGGAACTTATTGCCCAGTATCTGGTTGAACTCGATGGTTCGCTGCAGCTCGTCGCCCAGCAGGGTGTTGATGCCGATATGCGTGCCGCAGCACTTCAGCCCGTTGTCATCCAGCAGCTTGCGCAGCTCCTTCGCACCGTAGCCGTAGTAGCCCGCAAACTCCACTCCCTCGTAGCCCATGCGGGCGACAGCAGCGAGGGTGCCTGGCAAATCGCGCGCGCAGTCGTCGCGCACAGAGTACAGTTGCACCGCAATCGGAATTCGCTTTGCCATGATGTATCCCCCGTTTCCATACCGACCCTCCCCCCTCGATGGGGTGGGTGCGACGTTCTCAGTTTCTCTTTCCCGCCCCCGTGAACGGACTCCTGCCCATCATGTGGAACCTGTATCTAAAAATCGTATGGCAGGGGCGTCAACAGGTGTTGACAAGGCTGAAGAACGGATGTAGAATGAGTGTGTAATCGATTGCGCACTTCTCCAGTTGCAGGGAACCAGGTGTAGTATTCCGATTGTGGGTTGCACCATCGGGAGGCAGTGTCCTGTTGCCCTCGAGCAACAGGTTCTGAACATACAGCCTGTGACCGAAAAGGAGGGTGCAAGATGTTTCGCATTGGCTTCTGGTTGTGTGCTGTGACGCTGTTGAAGGTGTTGGCTCCCGTGTCTGGTGCGCCGATTTACACCGAGAACTTCGAGGGCGCGACGCAAACCGTGGACTGGGACCTCAATACTGGCGACAGCTGGCTTGATCTCAACGTACCCTTCCAAGCGACTCTGCCCGCCGACTGGATCTACGGCAACGACGGTTGGGGACTGGCGTCGGGATGGGATGTCATCAGTCTTCAGCCTTACGCTTACCAGGGGCGTTCGTTCCACTCGTGGGCGATTTACGACTCGCACAAGGCAGCCTCACCGTCCATCCTCCTCACCCCGGGCAAATACCGGCTTCGGTTCTGGCTGAGGATGGGTTCGCTTCGCCCGCGGGATGGAGACCCCGGTGGCGCTACCTGGGTGGAGTGGGGCATCCTGAAGAAGGAGAACGGACTGGCGGACGCTCAGCCCGGCGCACCCGGCTGGAGTAAGACGCCCATTCCGCAGGGCAACCGTTTGGGCTGGACGCATTTCGACGTCACGTTCGACATCGCCACCGCGGGCGAGTATCGGGTGGGGTTTAAAGTCGGCTCCGTCACCCCGCTGGGCGTCTACGCGAACGTGGACAATCTGGTGCTGGAGCGATCGGGTTTCCGCATCATGGGTAAGGTCACGCTGGGGGATTACTCCGGTGCGCCCAGCCGCGTGCCGGTGGAAGCTGTCCTGCGTCCGTGGGGCAGTTTGGAGCCGATCCGCATCGAGGCGCTGAACCTCGACGACGAAGGCAACTTCACCATGTCTGGCATCGAACCCGGCAGCTACGATCTCGCCCTGAAAGCTAGCCACTGGCTGAGGAAAGTCGTCAGGGAGATACGCATCGTTGAAAGCGACGTGTACATCTTCAATGTGGTGTTGACCAACGGCGACGTCGACGGCGACAACGAAGTGACCCTGTTCGACTTTGGTGCGCTGGTGGCGGCATTCGGGTCGATGCCGGGAGACAGCAACTGGAATCCGGAGGCAGACCTGGACGGCGACGCGGAGGTGACGCTGTTCGACTTCGGTGTGCTGGTCAGGAACTTCGGGGAAATCGGGGACGAGTAGCACCGGCGACTGGGTCCGGTAGCTGTGAACTCACACCTTGAAAGGAGGAGTGTCGTATGCAGCGGGGTATATCTCTGCTTGTGGTACTGAGCGTGCTGGCTCTGCCGGTGTTGGGGCAGAACCTGGTGCGCAACGGAGACTTCGAGGGCGGATACCGTTCTGCACCGGGAGGGGAGATAGCCAATGACTGGGAGTGGTGGTCCGAAAGCGCCGGCAATCCCATCTATGGCTCTTTCCTTGCGTTCTGGAACCGACCCGTGGGAGGACCGGGGTTGTCGCAACGAACCATCAGCGGAGCGATTACCAGTGCGTCGTGCCTGGGCGGGATTTATCAGGTAGTCCCCATCCCGCCAGCGTTGCGATACACGCCGCTCGTGCTCACTTTCCAGTACAAGTGTTTTGGCTCCACCAACTTGGCAGACGGCAACGAGTACGCTGTGTACGTTGACCTGAGGGGGGGTACAAACCCGCCGCGAACCCACCCGCCCGGCTCGGGCTTCCTGGAGGTGTTTTTCTTTGGTGCGCGACACACGAACGACCAGTGGCAGCAGGTAAGGTTCGAGTTCAACCCGGCAGGAGCCAGCGCGGTGACAATCTGGACGCGCCATCGCATCTTCTGGCCCACGATTACCACGCATTTTGACATGGACAATGTGCGTCTGGCGCCGATTGCCTATCGCATCACCGGCTCGGTGGTGCTGAACGACTGGGGAGGCGATATCACCGCAGTTTCTGTCGAGGCGCAACTGCGAGCGTCGGGCAGCACCGTTCCCATCCGAACCGTGTCCCTAACGCTGGACAATCAGGGGCGGTATGTCATTGACGAAGTCGTGCCAGGAACCTATGATGTTGCATTCAAGGCGAGCCACTGGCTCCGAACCGTCGTGCGAGGGGTGCAGGTGGTGAACGCCGACGTCGGCGGGGTGAATGTCGCGCTGACCAACGGGGACATCGACGGTGACAACGAGGTGACCCTGTTCGACTTCGGTCAGCTGGTAACCGCTTTTGGCAGTATGCCGGGAGACAGTAACTGGAATCCGGAGGCAGACCTGGACGGAGACGAGGAGGTAACGCTGTTCGATTTTGGAGTCCTCGTGCAGAACTTCGGCGCGATCGGCGACGAGTAATCGCTAACGGAGGCACCGACCAGACTACTGGTTGGAGATAATCTCAGGAAAGGAGGAAGACGCAACATGAAACGACTCGGTTTGCTGGTGTTGCTGTTGGGCGGGCTTGCCATGCCGGTCTTCGCCCAGAACCTCGTGATGAACGGCGACTTCGAGGGTGGGAATGTTCCTGCACCCGGCGGCGAGATTGCTCTGGGCTGGGAGTGGTGGGACGGTGGCATTCAGAACCCGATCTTCCCCGGCTCCGCCAGCTTCTGGAACAGACCGGGAACGGGTAACCCCGGTTTCGGGCAGCGCGTGATTGGAGGGTTGATCAATGGACAGTCCTTCCTTGGCGGCATCTACCAGGTGGTAAGTGGGGCCATTCCGGGGCTACCGCACATCCTGTCCTTTGACTATGCACTGGCAGGCACCACCGATCCCGGTTCTGGGCAGGAACGCCGTATCGGGTATGACCTGAGCGGCGGCACCGACCCCAATAGCCCCAGCATCGTGTGGGTGGTGGTGGAAGATACTACCGGCGACAAGCCCTGGCAGCACTTCGAAACCGCCATCACGCCCACCGGCACCACCCTGACCATCTGGACACGAGCGCGCATCTACTGGCCCATCGCAACCACGATCCTAGACCTGGATAACGTGAGCCTTGTGCCCGTGCCGGAGCCTTCGGGGTTGGCGGTGCTGGGTGTCGGGCTGGCGTGGTTGTGGCGGCGTCGCCGTACGTAACGTCGCAGAGGGGCGCGGGGCTTCCGCGCCCCCTGCAAAGGGGGAAAAGAGGATGAAACGCGCCGGCGCCTTTACGCTAATTGAGTTGCTGGTGGTTATAGCCATTATCGCCATTCTGGCAGCGATACTTTTCCCCGTGTTTGCACGTGCCCGCGAAAACGCTCGTATGGCGCTGTGCCTCACACATGTGCGCGAACTGGGTACAGCCATGCGCTTGTACACGCAGGATTACGATGAAACCTTTCCCAAAGCGGGTTCATGGATTGCTGCCATCATCGACCCACCGGTGTGCGAGCGCGACTATGATCCCGTCAGCCGGCGCATCACCTGCCGTCAGCGCATGGTGGACGCGCTGGAGCCTTACGTCAAAAACAACCAGCTGCACCGCTGTCCCAGCGACACGGGGCTATCCTACGGTGGGTTCTGGCTGTTTGTGCCCCCATGGACAGAGCGCCCTCTGTGGGACCCTGAAGTGCTGGGACCGCGCGGCGGACCGCTGAGCAGCTTCCAGTACAACGCATGGTCGCTCACCTGTTCGCTCGGCGCGCTGGCAACCGCAGACCGACCGGAGCGTGGATACTTCGGTCCCTACACAGGCTTGAAGGATGCGAAGGTGGCGGTACCGTCGCAGTGGCTGGCGATCGGTGAAATCTGGTTCTGGCACCAGAAAGACCCGAGCACAGGCATTGCCCGCAAGAACTACGCCTTCGCGGACGGTCACGCCAAACGGCTCAATCAGGATACGCTGGCTGACCTCGAGAACAGGCTCATCTCGGAGGGCTATGTGCGCATGGTGAACTCGCAGTGGGGTTCGTTCCAACCCTGCCAGTAGGTGCGAGGGCGCAGGATACCTCTTTCGCAGGGAGGCGGCAATGATGAGAGGGGCGGTTGCCCTGTGCGTTGTGCTCCTTTGGATGCTGTGTCTTACTCCAGTCCGGGCGGACGGCTGGATCAGCGGTGCCGTCACCGACCTGCTGGGACGCGGGGTCTACGAGATCGCGGTGTGGGCAAGCTCGTCCGAGACCGGCTACACCTACTCGGCAGGCACCGATACCCACGGCACATACACCATCGCCCTTCCGGCAGGCACCTACACCGTTGGACTGCATGACCCGTTCCACTTTCGCGTGCAAATAAGGCATGGAGTGGTGGTGCGCGATGGACGAACCACGCCGCTCAACTTCACGCTCTATAACACAGTGTGGACGGACGACCCAACCTGGTTTGTGAACTGGCACCGTGTGTATGCGCAGACCTTCATTGCCGACGGCAGTTCGGTGGTTAAAGTCACCGTGCGTGTGGCATCCGAAGCGACTGCTATCAACGTGTCTGTCCACGAAGACTCGCCCGGTGGACGACAAATCGGACCCAACCGTACTCTCTACGCCGGGCAGAGTGGACGTGGCACGGCATCATGGCACGCGGGCGAGGTGCCGGTAGTGCCTGGCAGGCGCTATGCGGTGGTGCTCCGGCGCCCCGACAACGCGCTGTGGTCAACCTACATGAGCCGTCCGCTCTATTTCGGTGCCGACGCCTATCCCGACGGCTGGGCGATTTTGGACGGTACACCGGTGCCCGACCTGGACCTGGGCATCACCATCTGCTGTGACGACGACGGGCACGCCACCTTCTACCACGTCCGGCACAACAACGCCGGGCAGTGGGTCGGCGAGGCTGTGCAGAGTTTCGTGGCGCGGGGAAGCAGCCTGACCTCGGTCAGTTTCAACACGGGCGGCGTCAGCAATGTGTGGTTTACCGTCAGCGTGCACACCGCACCTTCCGGAGGACAGATGGTGGGCAGTTCGCGCGTCGTGCGGGGCTGGGCAGACACGCCGATGATGGTGTGCTGGGCGCCCGGTGCAGTGCCTCTCAGCCCTGGGCAAACCTACTACCTGCGTATCCGGCGCACCTCGGGAGAAGGCTTCTACATCTACACCGCCGACAACGCCTATCCCGATGGCTTGCTCTATCTCAACGGCGTCGCACAGCCGGGATTAGACCTTGGAAGTTGTGTGATGACCGCCGAGGAATACGCCGGCGCCGTCCTGCCACGCTTGCAACTGCACAACATGCTGACCACCAGCATCACCTCGCGCACTGCTTCGCTCTACTGGCGCACAAACGCTCCGGCAGAATCGAGGGTGCAGTACGGTCTAACCGCCTCGTACACTCACGTAGCGACGGACCCCTCCCCGAAAACCATCCACGAGCTGACCCTTACCGGGCTGGAACCGCATACTTTGTATCACTTTCGCGTGCGGTCGCGGGCGGGTGGCTACCTTGAAACGATCGGTTCGGATACCACGCTGCTCACCCTGCCCGAGACGCCAAACCTGCTGGTCAACGGCGGTTTCGAGACCGGCACTCCCGCAGGCTGGACATACTTCGGCGCATCGGACGGGGTGTATCGGGGTCCCTGGTTCAAGGACCTGCAGGCGGTTGAGGGGCAATACTTTATCGGATGGGCAACCAACGGAGGCACCCGCAATGGTGGCATGTGGCAGAGAGTACGTGTATCGCATGGCAGAGACTACTGTTTCAGCGCGTGGGCATGGACATGGTGCCTGAACATTCCCATGCACAATCTCGCGGTGCGCATCGGAGTAGACCCGTTCGGCGGCACAAACCCCAGCTCGCCCAGTGTGATATGGACGCCGTGGAGCGTGCACTACGACCGCTGGCATCCCCTGTGGTTGCAGACGACCGCGCAGGCGGACACCATCACGGTCTTTATGCAGGGTCATGCCGGCTCGTCTGCCGAGTGGAACATTTACGCCTTCGACAACGCTGCTCTCACCGAACGGGTGCGACGCTTCCGTGTGACGGGCAGGGTGCTGCTGGGTGACTATGCCGGTTCGCCCCTGCGGGTTCCGGTGGAGTGTCAGCTGCGCCTTTCGGGCAACACGCAGCCGTTGCGCACGGTGATTCTGTCGCTGGATGGACAGGGCAACTACGGCGTGAGCGACGTAGAGCCGGGCTCGTACGACCTCGCCTTCAAGGGCAGTCACTGGCTAAGGGGGATTGTCCGGCAGGTGCGGGTGCAGGATGCCGACGTGCCGGGAGCGGACATCATTCTGACCAACGGCGACGTCGACGGCGACAACGAAGTGACCCTGTTCGACTTTGGCGCGCTGGTGGCGGCATTCGGGTCGATGCCGGGAGACAGCAACTGGAATCCGGAGGCAGAC
>CAKZNX010000316.1 GCA_937132045.1 uncultured bacterium | reverse complement strand
TCCGGTCCCTTCTCGAACGGATTGCCGTCCGCCACCACCACGTCCACCGGTAGAAGGATCTTGTCGCCAGCCTTCGCCAGCATATCCCGGCAGAAGTCGATGGACTCGGCGTCGAGCAGGGATTGCCCGATCTCCTTGCCCTGCGCTCTCAGGAAGGTGTATGCCATACCGCCACCGATGATCAGCCTGTCCACCTGGCTCATCAGGTTCTCGATGACGGGGATTTTGTCTTTCACCTTCGCGCCGCCCAGCACCGCGATGAAGGGACGCTTCGGGGTCGCCAGCGCGCCACCCAGATACTCGATCTCTTTCTGCATGAGGCAGCCAGCCACGCCGGGCAGGTATTTGGTGACGCCCTCGGTGGATGCGTGAGCGCGATGCGCCGTGCCGAAGGCATCGTTCACGTACAGGTCAGCCAGTAAGGCGAGCTGTTTGGCGAATTCAGGGTCGTTTTTCTCCTCTTCGGGGTGGAAGCGCACGTTCTCGAGCAGGAGCACGTCGCCCTCGCCCATCGCCTGCACCATCGTCTCGACCTCCGGTCCCACGCAATCGGGCGCCAGAGGCACGTTCTTGCCCAGCAGTTCGCTCAGTCGCTCGGCAACCGGCTTCAGGGTGAACTTCTCTTTGTCTTCCGGTTTGCCTTTGGGTCGCCCGAGGTGAGAAACGAGGATGGTCTTCGCGCCACGATCGATGAGATACTGGATGGTGGGCAGAGCCGCGCGGATGCGTCGGTCATCGGTAATCCTGCCAGTCTCGTCCTGCGGCACGTTGAAGTCCACGCGCACCAGAACGCGCTTGCCCTGCACCTCGATATCTTCAATGGTCTTCTTGTTCATCGGCACACCTCCTTGGGTAACATCAAAAAGGGCGGGTTGCCCCGCCCTTCACCGATGGATGGTTACAGTCCTTTCTGCACCATGTAGAGGATCAGGTCGCCCACGCGCACCGAGTACGCCCACTCGTTGTCGTACCACGCGAGCACCTTCGCCAGGTTGCCGCCCAGCACCAGCGTGGAAGGAGCATCCACGATGGACGAGTGGTCGTCGCCGCGGAAGTCGCTGGACACCAGCGGCTCATCCGTCACCTTCAGAATACCCTTCATCGGTCCGCTGGCGGCGGCGCGCAGGGCGTCGTTAATCTCCTGCTCGGTGGCGTCCCTGCTCAGCAGCACCGCGAGGTCCACCACAGAAACGGTTGCGGTGGGCACACGCAGGGCGATACCGTGCATCTTGCCTTTCAGCTCGGGAACCACAAGGTGTATCGCCTTCGCCGCGCCGGTGGAGGTGGGGATGATGTTCATCGCTGCAGCGCGCGCCCGGCGCAGGTCTTTGTGCGCCTGATCTGCCACGCGCTGGTCGTTGGTATAGGCGTGCACGGTGGTCATCAAGCCCTTCTCTACGCCGAAGCTATCCTGCAGAACGCGCATCACGGGCGCCAGGCAGTTCGTGGTGCACGACGCGTTGGACACGATGTGGTGCTTGCTGGGGTCATACGCCTCGTCGTTGACACCCATCACAATGGTCACGTCCTCGTTCTTGGCAGGTGCGGTGATAATCACCTTCTTCACGGCGTCGCGAAGGTGTGCTTTAGCCTTCTCGGCATCAGTGAACACGCCACTGCTCTCCACCACAATCTGCGCTCCCAGATCGCCCCAGGGAATGGTCGCCGGGTCCTTGATGGCGAAACTGCGGATGGCTTTGCCGTCGACGTAGATGTTCTCGTCGTCTGCCCTCACATCGTTGGGGAGTGTTCCGTAGTTGGTGTCGTACTTCAGCAGATGGGCATTGGTATGGGCATCGACGATGTCGTTTATCGCAACCACTTCGATGTCGTTGGGGTACTTCGCCAGTATCGCGCGCAGGACCAGTCGCCCGATGCGCCCGAAACCGTTGATGCCGACCTTAACCGCCATGACTCTCCTCCTTCTTGGTTCAAGTTTCACGCCGAATCGCCTCTACCAGCCTCGTAGCGATTCGTACCATCACCGCTTAGATGGTATCAGACAAACGGCGTCTCGTCAAGGGCAGGAGGACTGGGGAGCCTTACCGGTATGCCCAGCGGCGATAGGTGACAATCATCAGCCGGATGACCGCCACAGTGAATACCGCATAAACGATCCAGAGCGTCCAGGGCGAAAGCACCTCTTCGAGAGGGATATTGCGGGCAAAAGAGCCTCCGCTCCCGAACCTGTTCACAGTCATCACAACCACCGCAAATGGGTTCACCGTCAGCCACAAATTCAACCAGTCTCTGGCAGACCACGGCAGCAGCAACTGCCCCACCCCTAACAGGATCAGCGTGCCAAACACCCACACTCCCACAAACAGATACGCCAGCGCCGTGGCGGTAACCGTCTTCCGGCTAAAGCATGACGCCGCCAGTCCCGCCGAGCTGTACAGTAGCAGGGTGAAGAGAACCGTCCCGATGACCATCACCGCACCGAGCCACAGTCTGGAATCCAGAAACACAGCCATTATCATCACCGGAAGTCCCAGAACGACAATGGACAGCAGGGGAAGCATCCTGCCCATTAGCTTTCCCAGTACCACCTCGTGCGGTTTCAGCATAGTCACGGTCAGAAGGTCCCACGTGCGCTGTTCACGCTCCCGCGAAACGGCGTTGGCGGTAGCCGCAGGCGCACCCACACACACCACCAGCACCTGAGCGACCCCAACAATAGCCAGGAGCTCGCTACCGGAGACGCCGTTTCGGGCAGCCTCGAGCAACAACCAGTAAAACGACAGCACCGCCACCAGACAGAGTATCACCACCACCATGATGGCTGACCGCTGCGAAGGCTGTGGACGCAGACGATACAGCAGTTCACGACGAATCAGCGGGTTTTCCCGCCACACGTTCATCGTCCACCTCCGGGTATGTCAAACACCACTGCCAGGTTCGCGAGGTGCTCCACTTTGGAACCGGAGAGCGGCGTTATCTCCACAGGCATCGCAAAGTTCTCCAGCTCCGCCAACACCATCCCCTGCGATGGCGGCAGGAAGGACAACGAGAAGCGCCCAGCCCCAGAAGAGTGCCGCTGCAGATATGCCGGGCCGGCGGACGGTTGCAGAAGAGTCCACAGCGCTGCAGACCAGACGATGTTGACGTCTTCTCGCCAGTTCCGTGCCGGCTGCTCCGATCCTGAGGGTCTCGGGGCGTTCACCCGCCATACAGAGCTGGTCGGGCGTGTCATCAGGTGTCGGTCCAGCGTGATCTCTCTTTGCCCCCCTGACGGACAATCCCAAGAACTCACCGTAACGCCCAGCGATGTGGCTATACGCAATCCGCGCAACGTGTACGGCGTGCCGTTGCGCACGACTACTTTCAGTGCGTTTTGGGAGCGGCTTGCCGACACCGTCACCGCGCCCTGCAGGGAGGTCTCTCCGCTCAGGTGAAAGGTGCGTGCAGACCACAGCGGGATGGGCACCCCGTTCAGCTCCGCTGGTTCATCCTGCGGCACCTCCGCAGCAAGCTGCGCCTGAACATCTCGGGGAGACGTCTCGACAATCGTGCCGTCCACCCGGGCGCGCAGGCGGTAACGCGCGGTGCGAGCGCTGAAGTGCACCCAGTCGGCTTCCACCAGCGCCTGAGACACCCCCGACCCAGTGTACAGCGCCGTGACACAACGCACCTGGTGCGAGCCGGTCTGCACCTGTCTTGCCAGCGCGTAACCCGCCGCCGAAGTGAGCACGGCGATGGCTGGAAGGGTGAGCCATGACCACTGCAATCGGTCCAGCTTGCGAAGCACCAGGTAATTCATCGGTATCAGCACGAGAGTGTATACACCCAGGTAGGCAACCAGCCATGTGAGCGCTGCAGGCGCTGCCGACACGGCACCGACCAGGGTGCGAACGAACGTAGCGAACAGGGTGCGAGGGTCTTCCGCAGGACCGCCCATTGAAAAGAACTCCGAATCGGGGACGCCCGGCGTGACAAAGCGATTGACCTGAAGCTGCAGTAAACGCTTCCAGAGGGCATGTGCCACGTCATTGCTCGAAAAAGGCGCCTCAGTTGGGTCGAACGCCAGAAAGACCACCTGTCCCAGACCCTTCGGAGCGGTAACCACCAGCGGCACACCGTCCGCCGCGAGCAGAACCCGACTGCCGCCCAGAGGTCGTGAACGCACCACGTTTACCGTGCCTGTCAACCCACTCGATGCGCGTATCCACCTGTGGAACGCCGATGCAGGCAACGAAGTCAGCCCCAGCGGCTCCACGGGTAACAGTCCCGAAGGCGCCAGCGTTTGCAAACGGTTGATGTCGACCCCGTGTACCACCAGCAGTCCACCGGAACGCACGTAACGTGAGAGGGCATTCTGTTGGCGCTCGTTGAGGGTGTCCCACGGGCGGTCATCCAGCGACACCGCCGCCACGCCCCTGTAGCCCAGGGCATTCTCGGGCGGCAGGCTGTTTCTCACCCGTCCGACATAGAGTTGCCGCGCGGGCTGGCGCTCAGGGAAGGGAAGAGCGGGAGGAGGTTGCGCCGCACGAGCCTCCGGCTTCAGCTGTCCAAGAACGCTGAATACACCGAGCGATCGCTGAGGCAATCGCGTTAGCGCAGACGACTCGATGCCAAGCCCCACCAGCAGAGGATGCCAATCCGCCCTAGTCGCGGGCACCGGGTTGGAGGCAGACAGCATCCGCCCGCGCACGAGGAGCCGGGCAGAGATTTCATTAATTTCTCCCTGACTGCAAACCAGCAGGCTTACCGCCTGCGACACGGAACCGCCCGGCAGGGTGACCAGCCTGCGGGTGCGCGTCGTGCCAGCGAAAGCAGCAGCCACCACCTCCACCTCGCATGGCACAGGCGGTGCGTTTCCGCGCTCTCCCTGTATCCACACAGTAACGGGAAAGCACCCTTCGGGCGGGATCGTACCGTCAAAACCCGGCACCACATCCACGGTGAGCAACTGCGCACCCAGCGGCGCTACAAGGAACGTGCACAATAGCAGATTGACCAGCAGATGCCGGGTGGACATGGCTTGCACTTGCTCCTAACGCACGGCGCTCTCGATCTCTTCTTCAGCGATGTCGAAGTTCGCATACACCTGCTGGACATCATCCAGTTCGTCCAGCATATCCATCAGGCGCAGAACCTGCTGAGCCTCCTTGCCCTCCACGTGCACCGTGCTGGTGGGCAGCATGGTAATCTCCGCGTTCTCGATGGGCAGACCCGCCGTCTCCAATGCCTCACGCACGCGGTGCAGGTCTTCCGGCTCGGTGTAGACCTCGTAGAACTCCTCCTCAGTGTTCATGTCGTCAGCGCCGGCGTCGAGGGCAGCTGCCAGCACCGTGTCTTCATCCCCAGCCGCTTTAGGGATGCGAATGATCCCGCGCGGTTTGAACATCCAGCTGACGCATCCGGACTCGCCCAGGCTCCCACCGCACTTCGAAAAGGCGGCGCGCACGTCCGAGACAGTCCGATTGCGGTTGTCGGTCAGACATTCCACCATCACCGCTACTCCGCCCGGCGCGTAGCCCTCGTACACCACCTCTTCGTATGCTGCGCCCGCAATCTCACCCGTCCCGCGCTGGATGGCACGCTTGATGTTATCCTGAGGCATGTGCGCATCACGCGCCTTCTGTATCGCCATGCGAAGTCGGGTGTTGGCATCGGGGTTGCCACCGCCTTCCCGCGCCGCCACGATGATCTCGCGAGCCAGACGGGTGAAGAGTTTGCCGCGCTCGGCGTCCTGCTTGCCTTTGCGCAGGCGGATGTTGTGCCACTTGGAATGTCCAGCCATGCTTTGCGCACCTCCTTCCCGTTTCCGCCCGCATTATATCACGCCGGCACTGCCCTTGACAATCGTTCGCAATTAGGCTAAAATAAACAATAACTTATCAGGATAGTCAGGATTAAGAGATGCCACTGTTCAGTGCGAAACTGGAGTATGCTCTGCGCAGCTTGCTCTACCTTGCGCAGCAGCCGCCGGGTGTGCCCATCCAGAGCCGTGATATTGCCGAGGCGGAGTACATCCCCGGTCCGTATCTTGACCAGATTCTGGCGGTACTGAAGCGCGCCGGCATCGTGCGCAGTATTCGCGGTGTAGGAGGCGGATACGAGCTGGCAAAGCCCTCCGCGCAGATTACCGTAGGCGACATCGTGCGCGCCTTCTCCGGCAACCGGTCCTTCGAGCCCTCCGAGGCGCTCGTACGCGACGCCGCCGAGACCACCACCATCCATTGCATCCGCGAGTTCCAGCGCCGCGCTTCCGATGCCATCTGGCGCTTGCTGGATTCGACCACCATCCAGCACCTGCTGGAGCAGAAGCGCCTGCTGGACCAGGCACAAAGTATCGCACCATACTTGTAGAAGGGAGTATCTTCATGCGCATTGCCAACAATGTGACCGAACTGATCGGCAACACTCCACTGGTGCGCCTGAACCGGGTGACCGATGGAGCGAAAGCCATCGTTGCTGCCAAACTGGAGTACTTCAATCCGCTCTCCAGCGTGAAAGACCGCATCGGTGTGGCGATGATCGAAGCTGCCGAACGCGAGGGGCGCCTCAAGCCCGACACCATCATCATCGAGCCTACCTCCGGCAATACGGGCATCGCGCTGGCGTTCGTGTGCGCTGCCAAAGGATACCGCTGTATGCTGGTCATGCCCGACACCATGTCGGTGGAACGGCGAAGCCTCCTGCGCGCGCTGGGAGCAAAGCTGGTGCTAACGCCCGGTGTGGAGGGGATGCCGGGAGCCATCCGCAAGGCGGAGGAGATTATCGCCTCCGACCCCGAACGCTACTTCATGCCGCAACAGTTCCAGAACCCGGCGAACCCCGACATCCACCGACGCACCACCGCCGAGGAGATCTGGCGCGACACCGATGGGCAGGTCGATATCCTGGTGGCGGGAGTGGGCACAGGAGGCAC
>CAKZNX010000315.1 GCA_937132045.1 uncultured bacterium | reverse complement strand
CGCTCCTCGCAATGACACGGGGGTCTCGATGCGGAGGGGATTGCTTCGTCGCTGCGCTCCTCGCAAGGACACGGGCGAGAAGGCGCCCCTACCCCTCGAGCAGTAAGCGCTCGGGGTCTTCCACCAGCTGCTTCACCCTAACCAGGAACAGCACCGCCTCGCGTCCATCCACCACACGATGGTCGTAGCTCAGCGCGAGATACATCATTGGGCGGATGACAATCTGACCGTCCACCACCACCGGACGCTCCTGAATACGATGCATGCCCAGAATGCCCACCTGCGGAGGGTTCAGGATGGGTGTGGACAGCAGGGAACCGAAAACACCCCCATTGGTGATGGTAAACGTGCCGCCCTGAAGCTCCTCGATGGTTAGCGTGCGGTTGCGTGCCTTTTCCACGAAGCTTGCGATGGCTTTCTCGATCTGCGCAAAGGTCATCTTGTCGGCATCGCGCAGCACCGGCACCACCAGCCCTTCCGGGTCACCGATGGCGATGCCGATATCGTAGTAGTGCTTCAGCACCAGCTCGTCGCCCTGCAGTTCGGCGTTCACCTGCGGAAACTCGCGTAACGCCCCAATCACCGCCTTCACGAAGAAGGGCATGAAGCCCAGACTGACGCCGTACTGCTGTTGAAACCGCTCTTTCCACTTCGTCCTCAGCGCCATCACCGTGCTCATGTCCACCTCATTGAAGGTGGTCAGCATGGCTGCCGTGTGCTGAGCCTCCACCAGCCGGCGCGCGATGGTAAGACGCCTTCGCGACAGACGCTGGCGGGTTTCCGCTCGGGTTGAGGGCATAGACACCGGGGGCACCGACGCAGGAGGCTCCATCGCGGCTGGTGCCGCCGCTTCCGCAACCGCCTCAGCCTGTATGCTCTCTTCCACCTGCTGGCGCAGACGGGCATAAGCCTGCACGTCCTCTTTAGTCACCTTCCCCCCTGCGCCCGAACCGATGACTTCGCGCAGGTCCACGCCCAGCTCCTCCGCCATCCGACGCGCCACAGGGGTTGCCCGGCTTTCGGCGGTCGGCTCTTCCACAGGCTGGACACGACTCCCCTCCTCTGCTGTTTCCGACAGGATCGCCAGCACGTCGCCCGGGCGCACCACCTCGCCTTCCTGACGAACGATTTGCTGAAGCACTCCCGGCTGGTCGGCGGGCACTTCGGCGTTCACTTTGTCCGTCTCCAGCTCCACCACAGGCTCGCCGGTCGCCACGCGGTCGCCCTCCCTTTTCAGCCATCTGCCCACAGTCGCTTCCAAAACGGACTCTGCCAGCATCGGTACCCGAATCTCTATCGGCATCTGCGCCCTCCTCACGATTTGCGTAACAGCTCCTGCCCCTTCGCTTCAGCCACCGGCTCGAAGGCGGCTCTGATAATCTGCGCCTGCGCCTGCTGATGCCATTCCTGCGTCCCCTCGGCAGTGCTTGCCATCCGTGTACGCCCGATGTATTGCAGCGGCAGACGGATGCCAAGAATGTCGCGAAGGCGAGGCGCCACAAACAGCCATGCCCCCATGTTGCGCGGTTCCTCCTGAAGCCATACCACTTCCTGCAGGTTCGGGTATAGCGCCACCACTTCCGCGATCTCTGCAGCAGGGAACGGATACAGCTGCTCCAGGCGCGCCACGGCGACCTCTTCCGCAAAGTCCGCCGACTCGGGGTTCAGCCTGCCGGTGCCCAGCAGGTCGTAGTATACCTTGCCACAGCACAGGACCAGCCGCCGTACCTTGCGTGCCCGACGCGCATCGGGTTTCTCGTGCAGGAGATGATGAAAGCGTCCCAGCGACAGATCCTGCGGGGTGGACATCGCCAGCGGATGGCGCAGGAGGCTCTTGGGCGTCAGCAAGACCAGCGGGCGCGGGTCTACCCGCAACAGCCTTGCCTGCCTTCTGAGAATGTGAAAATACTGCGCCGGGGTGGTACAGTTCGCCACGATGATGTTGTTCTCGCCAGCCAGCTGCAGGAAACGCTCTAGCCGGGCGCTGGAATGCTCCGGTCCTTGCCCCTCGTAGCCGTGAGGCAGGAGCAGAACCAGACCGCTCCTCTGCCCCCACTTCGACTTGCCCGACACGATAAACTGATCGATAATCACCTGCGCGGAGTTGGCGAAATCGCCGTATTGCGCCTCCCAGAGCACCAGGGCGTCGGGCGCCTGCACGCTGTAGCCGTACTCGAATCCCAGCACCGCCGCCTCCGAGAGCGGGCTGTCCCACACCTCGACGGACGCACGCGCCGACGGCAGGTTTGCCAGCAGGTTATATTCCGCACCGGTCTGCACATCGCGCAGAACCAGGTGTCTATGGCTGAAGGTTCCCCTGCTGACGTCCTGCCCCGTCAGCCGGATGGGGGTGCCGTCGGCAAGAATGGAGGCAAAAGCCAGCATCTCCGCGTGCGCCCAGTCCAGTTTGCCGTCGGTGGAAAACGCCTCACGGCGCCGGGCGAAGGGGCGTTGCAGTTTGGGATGCAGGTGGAAACCCTCTGGAACGCGCGTGATCTCCTCGTTGAGCCGCGAAAGCAGGGACGGTTCCACACCTGTCTGGATTCCCGCTTCCGCATCCAGGCTGCCCAATCCGCCGCGCGCGCCGCCAGCTTCGAGCCCAGCCAGCGGATGGTGCACGTGCACGTCGACCTCCTCCGCTACCCGACGGCGCAGGGCGTGCAGGCGCTCGAGGGCGTCCTGAAGCATCCTGTCCGCCTGTTCCTGTGTCACCAGCCCCTTCTGAATCAGGCGTTGCACCCACAGCTCGCGCACGGTGGGATGTCTGGCGATGCGCTCGTACATCGTGGGCTGGGTGAAAGTGGGTTCGTCGTTCTCATTGTGTCCCCAGCGCCTATAGCCGACAAGGTCAATAACCACATCCTTGAGGAACCGCTCGCGATAGGCATGAGCCAGCCGCACAGCGGTCAGGCACGCCTCGGGGTCATCCGCGTTGACGTGAATGACCGGCATATCGAAGCCTTTGGCGAGGTCGCTGGCGTACTCGGTAGACCGCCCGAGATCCGGCGTGGTGGTGAAGCCAATCTGATTGTTGGCTATCAGGTGAATGGTGCCCCCGGTGCGGTAACCGGGCAGTCGGAACAGATTCAGCGCCTCTGCCACAATGCCCTGCGCTGGAAACGCCGCATCGCCATGTATCAGCACTGCCAGCGAGATGCGTTCGTCCTGCTCGGGTCCGCCCGCTTGATCGCGTCGCTCACCGCAGGCGCGCGTCATGCCCTCTACCACGGGATTCACCCATTCCAGGTGGCTGGGATTGGGTGCCAGATACACCTCCACACTGACCTGCTCGCCGCCCTTGAAGGCTCGCCGCGCCCCAAGGTGGTACTTTACGTCGCCTGTCCAGCCCTCATCGCTGCTTCCGCTGTAAGAGACGCCCGGCGATTGGTACACGCCCAGAAACTCCGCGATGATTTGCTCATATGGCTTGCCGAGAATGTGCGCCAGCACGTTGAGCCGTCCGCGATGCGCCATGCCCAGCATGAGGTAGCGCGTTCCGCACTCCGCTGCCGCCCCGATGAGCTCGTCCAGCATGGGGATCATTATGCCCAGTCCTTCCAGCGAAAAGCGGATATGGCCGGGGAAGGCACGGTGCAGGAACCGCTCCAGCGCACCCACCTCGGTCAGTCGCTCCAGCAGAGCCATTTCGTCAATGGGTTCGTAAGGTGGAGCGAAGCGGCGCGACTCCACCGCCTCCTCCCACCACGTGCGCTCCTCCGATCGCGCCAGATGCTCGAACTCGAACCCCAGCGTGTCTTCGTACACCTCGCGCATGCGCTGGATAACGGTCCATGCGCTGGGCGCATCGCGGTTCAACACGCTGTCGATCACATCCGCAGGCAGGGCACGCAGGTCCTCTTCGGTGATGCCGTGCGCCTCCGGTTGCAGAGATGGATCTCCAGCGGGTTCGGTGCCGAGCGGGTCGAGGCGCGCTGCACGGTGTCCATAAGCGCGGATGGCGTGCGCCAGCGAGACCGCCCCAGCCACCTGCCGAAACCCCCAGCGCCCCTCCTCTGCAACAGCAGTCTCGGTGGGTGGCGCCCCCAAACGCTGAAACACCTGACGAACTTCGGGAGAGACCGCTTGTGGATCGCGCTGATACAGATCGTACAGCTCCGCCAGATATGCGAGGTTAAGTGGAGAGAACTGACTCCACACTTGCTCTTTTTCAACTGGATTCATTGCCCCGTCGCCTTTACTCCCCTCCAGTGACCCTGGGCGCCCCTGCGCTGCGATATAATGTTACCCTCTGCAAACGCGGGCGTCAACTCTTTAAGCATTCAAACGGGGTATGCATTGCACCGCATACCCCGTATTCGGCGTCTTGCGACGAGGCACGCGCTACGTGAGCGCCATCGGCATCAGCACGCACAGGTAGTTATCCTGTTCCGCCGGGCGGATGACCGCCGGACGCAGGGGCTCCGTCAGCTCCAGGTGAACCCCCTCCGAGTCGATCACGCTCAGCACATCGATAAGGTAGCGGGCGTTGAAGGCAACGGTGATGTCATCGCCCTCGCGCACCACCTCCACCTCCTCATGCGCTTTGCCCGACTGACCGCTCTCGGCTTCGATGATCAGGTACTCACCGTTGGTGCTGAAGATAAGGCGATTGCTCACGTCTCGCGCCACCAGGCTGGCTCGCCGTACTGCGCGCAGGAACTCGGAGGTTGCCAGCGTCAGCCGCTTGGTGTAGGTGGTCGGGATGACGCGCTGGTATGCCGGGAACTGCCCGTCGATCAGGCGGGTGATGAGGAAGGTACGGCGTGGGTCATCTACCGGGCGGAAGGACGCCTGGTTGCGCCCTATCTGCACCTCCACATCGCCCTCATAGTCGCCGACGATGCGCGCGAGCTCGTTCATGGCACGGGCAGGTATCACCGCTGAGATGGCATTGTCCAGCGCCTTCACTCCAACGGGGTGCGAACGTACCGTCAGGCGGTGCGTGTCGGTGGCGACCATGCGCAGGGTGACACCGTCACACTCCACCAGCACGCCGGTCAGGATGGCACGGGTCTCTTCCGTGCTCACCGCGAAGATGGTCTGCTTGATCATCTCCTTCAGCGTGTCGGCGGGTACCGTGAAGCTGGTGGCGTCGCTCACCTCGGGCAGGGTGGGATACTCGGTCGGCGACAACCCCAGCAGTTTGTACTCCGAACGCTCGCAGGTCAGCTGCACGGAGTGTGTGGCATCGTCGGCCATCTTGATTTCGGCGTCGGGCAGAGACGACAGCACCTCCTGAGTCAGCCGGGCAGGCAGCGTGGCGTCGCCGGGCATCTCCACCGTAGCGGGCACAAAGCACTTGATGCCGATTTCGAGGTCGGTGGCAATGAGCTTCAAGCCTTCGTTCTCAGCGCTCAGGTGGATGTGCTGTAAGATGGGCAGGGAACTGCGCCCACTGACGGCATGGGCAACGGTCTGAACGCCCTCCAGCAGGTCTTTGCGGTTCGTGGTAACTTTCATGATGAGCCTCCCTCAAAACGGTGTGGATTATTCCTCAGGCAAGAACGGCAGAGATAAGGGCTCGTCGTCGCGCTGGTCGGTCCGCAGGTGCGGGTAGCGCTGTGCCAGCTGTCGCAGGATGCGCTCGCCGAGTTGCTCGGAAACCATTGGGTGATCAACGCCGCGCCGAAGCAGGTCGCGCGCCTGCTCCATCGAGCGGGCTTCGTATGCGCATTCCGCACAGCGAAGCAGGTGCTTCTCGATACGCTGCATCATCCGCTCGGTCAGATCGCCGTCCATATAGTTGCCCAGCAGGTCGCGCACTTCCGCGCATTTCATGCCTCGTCCCCCCATTCTTCCGAGAGCGCGTCTCGCAGCTCCGCCCGCGCACGATACAGCATACCCTTCACTGAGGGCACAGTGCGTCCCAGCATCTGCGCCACCTCCTTAGCGGTGAACTCCTCCACATCGCACAACAACAGAACCGTCCGATACTCTTCCGGCAACCTCTGCAGAGCGCGCTGAACCGCCAGTCGGAGGTCGGTCTCAGCGGTCTCATCCGGGTGTGGCTGCTCGCTGATGTCTTCTACTCTCAGCAAGCGCGGCTGGCGCAGGCGGTCGACACAGCAGTTGCGCGCGATGCTGAAGAGCCACGCCTTGAAGGTTCCTTCGGCCCGGTAGCCCATACACCCCTCGAAGGCGCGCAGGAACACCTCTGACAACACCTCTTCGGCATCCGTGCGATTGCCCAGCAGGCGAACTGCATAGGCGAGAACAGCGTCCGCGTAGCGCCAGAACAGGGTCTCCATTGCCTGCATGTCGCCCGCCCGGAAGCGTGCCACGAGCCGTGTCTCTTCGCTCTCTCTTCCGCTTTCCATAATCCACGACGATTGGGAGGCTTGAAAAGTACCGCGGTGGAAGCAAATCCGTGCAGATTGTATCTGCCTTCGGGCGGTAAGTCAAGTGCAGGTCGTCTCCACAGGGGTTCCTCGCCCTCCGATAAACGGTGTCATTGCGAGCCTGACCCCAAGGCAGGCGAAGCAATCCCCCCTGCGTTACCGGTTAGCGAAGGAGATTGCTTCGTCGCTGCGCTCCTCGCAATGACACGTGGGCAGGATCGGTGGAGGGGAT
>CAKZNX010000314.1 GCA_937132045.1 uncultured bacterium | reverse complement strand
CACCAGCCCATGAGCGGGCGCGTCCTTCACCACCCAAAGTGCCTCTTCTGTAGCACCTGCGACCATCGATACCTCCATAACCCAGCACAGTGTTACGAGACAGCACACCAGATGTCTCATGCGCTCGCTCCTCCCTGTCTACAACGAGAGTCCTTCGGACGCCAGACGGTTCAGATGTTCGGATTCTCAGCGGAGATTCCTTTGCTGAGGCGGATGTGGTCCATATAGAGCCTTCCGCTTGCCTCCTCGGCGTACCACATCAGTTCGGTGACGGCGGACAGGTCGATCTTGTCCCTCAACTGGGAAAGGTCATACTCCAGTGTGTTTGCACCCGGCTCAACCCTCGTGCTCCAGACCCAGTGACGTCTGTTTTGCTTGTCGGTGAGGCGCAGGTTCAACCGGATGGGTGCGGCATCGCGGTACATGTCCACCTTCAGGGAAGTCCAGCCGCGCCAGTCCATCGGGAAAGCGGTGCTGTCGAGGATGACGGTTTCCGTCTTTGGGGCGATGCTGAGCCGCAAGCATCGCTTGCCATGCGTGGCGTGTTCCGCGACAATCGCTCGCCGTGCGGTGCCACCGACCATGGGAAGCATGGTGGGGCGCTCGAAGGAGAAGAGCACTCGTTCAGAGGGCGAAACGTTCGGCGCTGGGTTTCGTTTACTGCAGCCCGGCACTACGCACAGGATCAGGCTCAGTCCTGCGGCACAGAAGAAGGCGCACAAGGCCTGCGCTGGTCGCCGAAACCTGGTCATGTTTCGTCCCTTTGCCTCAGGTAGCTGCTACTCGTGCCTGCTGATAAGCATAATGCCCGCCAGTATCAGCACCACACCTGCCACATGCCACCAGCGCACGCGTTCGCCCAGCAGCAGTACCGACAACACCACCGTGACCAGTGGGTAACACGCGGCAAGTGGCACTACCACGGACGTTTTGCCACCTCTTAGGGCAGCGAAATACAGCACCTGCCCTACACCCGCAGAGATGAACCCTGCCAGCATTACCAGCAGCGCGTCCTGCCACCGTCCAAAGCTGCGCATCGGGCGACTGCCGTGCTCCCAGATGAGGTAGAGCATCGCCACGACAGCGACAGTAACGCTGCGCAGCAACACTGCCGCCACTGGCGACACCGTCCCCAGCGCGCGCTTTTCCAGAATCGGGGAGGTGCCCCAGAAAACCGCTGCCAGCAGAGCCAGCCACACCATCACTGCTGCCTCGACGCGTTAAGCGCTTCCTGAACCATGCGGGCGCTTTCCACGTGCCAGATGGGCTGAATCTCGAATTCGGTCACGTTAAGCGGGGTTTCCACCTGAACGCGCGCCACGTAGCGGTCGCCGACAGCAATCACCAGCGTACGCCCGACGTTCTTCGCGGAAAACTTCCACAACCGCTGTCGTCCCTCGCTGGTCAGGCGCACCTTGACGATGCCGTAGTCGCCGGTGAGGGGTGGTGGGGCAGGGGCGGTGCGCAGCTCGGCGTCAGGCTCGAACTGTTGTTCGGTCAATACGATCGGCGCGCGTTCCAGCAACTGTTCCAGTACGATTGCCCTAGCGCCGGGGCGAATGGCGGGTTCCTCGCCTGCCGCGAAAGTGCGTCCCTGCACGTCCTGCCGCCGGTAGACGTACACGGTCCTGTTCGATACGATCGCTGTGAGGTCATCAGGCAGAGCAATGAACATCACCTGGGAGCGCTTTAAGGGGGTCTCCGAAATTCGCTGAAGCTGCCACTGCGTGACCAGGTAACTGCCGAGGTACCAGAGTGCTATCAGCAGGACAACCGGTATCACAAATCGCAAAGATGGTAAGGCTCGAAACATGCTGTTCAATCCCTTTCTTCCGTTTTCAGTATACGAACTCCCTGATATCGTATGTTGCCCGCTGCACACCGCGCGGGAGCTTCAACGCCTCGTCGATTCGTCGACGCTGTTCGTGCATCTGTTCGGGGGGGAGCGGGCGGATACCTGCCTGCCGAGCGTGGTGGGTGTACTCCCCTGCATATGGCTCCACCAGCTCGGAGAAGTAGAGTATGTCTCCGGGACCCCATGGCAGTCGATGGAGCAGGGCGATGGTGTCGCGCACATGTGCCTCTGCAAACCGGTCACCGCCAGCACCCAGCAGCACGATCACGCCGATCGCGATGTCTGCCTCCTTCAGCGCCTCCGTCAACCTCAACACCTCATCGTCTGTCTGCGGCTTTTGCAGGAAACGCAGCAGGTGCTCGCAGCCGGTCTCCACGCCGATATACACCCGTCGCACACCCAGCTGCTGCAGTTCGCGCAGTTCCTGAACGCTTTTGCGGTAACCGGTGAAGGCATCGATGAACGAGTATAAGCCGGTGAAACGAACGGGATGGTCCGCCCGCCAGCGCCGCAGTTCCTCCTCCGCCAGTCCTGCCGGTTCGATGGGGAAAGCCTCGTGCACCACCTCCAGCAGAGGTATCAGCATCTTCTGAGATGCCACCAGCGCGTTGGCGTCTGCCAGAAAGAGTCGATTACGGATGCGCAGGTTGTCTCCAAAGTAATCGCACACGCGCGCGATGTGTTCACGCAGTTGATCGGGCGTTTTGATGGTGAAGCGCCTGTCGCGATAGAAGTCGCAGAAAGTGCATCGGTTCCAGTGGCATCCCTCGGACACCTGCAGCACCAGAGCCAGATACTGGTCCGGTGGGAGGATGCTCACCGGCTTATATACCTGCCTGAACTGTTGTGCGTCAAGGTGGTGCGCCCGCACATCCCATGCGCATACCCGATCGAGTGCGTCCCGGCAGGCGGGGTCAGCCTTTGCGGGCAAAGCTCGCGCTGACTGTACCGCCATCTGATGAGACCACCGCAGCACGTAATCCGCCTCTTCTGCGGTCAGCCGGCGCAGGTGTCGGGTACGGTCGGGCGTCACCCATTTGCACACCATTCGCCCGTCCAGCCCGCGCTTGTAGTTCACGCCGTCGATGAAAGCCATCCAGAGCCTGCCTTCGGGGTCGAACGTGTACACCTCGCGTTCGTCGAGCATCAGCGAGATGACATGCCGCTTGATGCCCACCCACACGCGCTCCGCCATGGGAGGCGCGGCGAATTCGGCGTGGTGCAACAGTCCGGGAGAGAGGGCTTGCGTTTCCATGACTACGTGAGACGCACAGGCACGCCGTGTTCGTGCAGGTACTGCTTCAACTCCGCGATGGTGTAGTGCCCGTCGTGCACGATGCTGGCGATGAGCGCGGCGTCCGCCATGCCCTCCGTGAGCGCATCCGCGAGATGCTCGGGCTTGCCTGCACCACCAGAGGCGATGACAGGAATACTGACCGCCTGCGCCACCGCCCGGGTCAGATCGATGTCGTAGCCAATCTGCGTGCCGTCACGGTCCATACTGGTCAGCAGAATCTCGCCCGCGCCCAGTTCCTCCACCCTCTGCGCCCACTCAATAGCGTCCAGACCGGTGGGTTTGCGTCCGCCATGCGTGTGCACTTCCCAATGGGGCGTGCCGTCGGACTTTGTGCCCACCCGCCGGGGGTCGATGGCAACCACGACGCACTGACTGCCGAAGCGCTCGGACGCCTCCCGGATGAGGTCGGGGTTCTGCACGGCGGCGGTGTTGATGCTGATTTTATCCGCGCCGGCTTTCAAGATTCGGCGGAAATCCTCCACGCTGCGGATGCCTCCCCCGACAGTGAAAGGGATGAACACCTGTTCTGCCACGCGCGCCGCCATCTCCGCCACGATGTCGCGCTGTTCGTGGCTGGCAGTGATGTCGAGGAACACCAGCTCATCGGCTCCCTGCGCATCGTAAAGCGCTCCCAGCTCCACCGGGTCGCCAGCGTCGCGCAGATTGACGAAGTTCACTCCCTTGACCACCCTGCCGTCCTTCACATCGAGGCACGGGATAATGCGTTTGACCAGCATCGGTTTCTCCCAACGAGCAAGTGCAACTCTATTGTACCGCCTTTTGGTGTGCGTTGTTGGCAGGGCGGGGGATACGCAGATGCCTTTCTCTGGAGGGCGAACCTCCCGGTGAGCCGAGCGAGTGTCATTGGGAGCCTATCTCTCGGCAGGCGGAGCAATCTCCCGCGGTTTACGGGATGCGAGGGGGATTGCTTCGGCCTTTCGCTGCTCGCAATGACACGGGAGGTGAAGGAGATTGCTTCGTCGCTTCGCTGCTTGCAATGACACGGGGTTACGGGTGGGCGCAGGAGATTGCTTCGTCGCTTCGCTGCTTGCAATGACACGGGGTTGCGGGTGGGCGCACGAGATTGCTTCGTCGCTTCGCTGCTTGCAATGACACGGGGTTGCGGGTGGGCGCACGAGATTGCTTCGTCGCTTCGCTCCTCGCAATGACACGTTTGGTAAGGGGGATTGCTTCGTCGCTTCGCTGCTTGCAATGACACGAGGTTACGGGTCGTTGCAGGAGATTGCTTCGTCGCTTCGCTCCTCGCAATGACACGTTTGGTAAGGGGGATTGCTTCGTCGCTTCGCTCCTCGCAATGACACGGGGGCAAGGGGTTCCTCGCCCTCCAGAGTTCAATCTGCGGACGGAGTGACGTCAGAAAAGAAGGGCAGGTAGTTGCGCCACACCTGGTTGCGCGTGCCCTCGATGTACTTGCTCAGGCTGATGTACGGCACGTAACGCGGGCGGCGCGGCTGGCGCAACAGCGTCATCCCCGTCTGGTGCAACGGCTTGTCGCCCTTCTTCAGATTGCACTTGCGGCAGCAGGTGACCAGGTTCTCCCAGTCGTCGCTACCGCCCAGTCGTTTCGGGATGACGTGGTCGACGGTCAGCTCCTTACCGCGGTAGCCGCAGTACTGACAGGTGTAATCGTCGCGAGCGAAGATAGTGCGACGCGTCAGCTTCAGCTCCGGCAGCGGACGCTTCACGTGGTAGCGCAGTTTCACCACCGAGGGCACATGAATCACTTTGTCCGTCGTGTGCAGCGCGATGCCATCGGCGTGCAGAACTTCCGCCTTGCCTAGCAGCACGAGCACCACCGCCCGCCGCACGTTGCATACGTTCAGCGGTTCGTAATCGTTGTTCAGTACCAGCACCTGTCTGTCCGTCTCCAACATCGATCCCTGCCTGCACCAGTTAACGAAAAAGCCCACTGCGGACACGGCAGCGGGCTTCACCGGGTCAAACCTTTCGGCGTCGCATGACGTGTCCGAAGCGATGATGGCGCCAGTGACTATCCTCCTGCAGAGGCATTCCCCATATCTGCCGCTGCGCCAGCAGGCACAAGTCACTTCCCGCGTATTTTCGACCGATGAGTCGCACGATCCACCTCATGCAAGAATAGCAATTGTATTATAGCCAGCGGAGGCGGCTGTTGTCAAGTTATGGAAACTTAACAATTCGCCCCCCTCTGAAGGCGGCGGCTGTTCACACTCTTCCTGCGATGCGCTCGCGCATTCCTGAGAAGAACAGGTGCACCAGAATCATGTGCACATCCTCGATCTGCTGCATGTTCTCGCAGGGCACGATGATGCTCTCGTGCGAGATGGCTGCCAGCTTCCCTCCACGATACCCGGTCAGACCGATGGTGTACGCTCCTTGTTCTTTGGCGGCTTCGACTGCCCTGAGCACGTTCGGCGAGTTGCCGCTTCCGCTGATGGCAATGAGCACATCGTCCTTGCCCAACCAGGTGCGCACCTGCGGCGCAAACACGTTGCTGTAGTCGGTGTCGTTCGCCCAGGCGGTGATGATCGAGATGCTGTCGGTTAGCGCGAGGCACCGAAAGGGCTTGCCGAAAAGGTCGAAGAGGCACTTCTGGAAGTCGTTGGCGATGTGTGATGCGGTGGATGCACTGCCGCCGTTGCCCACCAGCGCTAGGGTACCATCACGCTCATACAGGTCTACCAGTCGCAAAACGATGCTCTCCACCTGTTCCACAGGAACCTGCGAGACGAGATACTGCACCGTATCGAGATAGTCGGTAAGGTAGGTCTTCAGCATACGCGCTCTCCCGTGCGAGTCTATGCGGATTATACCCTACCGCACAACCCGGTTGCGCAGTTCGCCAATGTGCTGGATGCGGATGGTCACCTCGTCACCCGGCTTGAGCAGACCCTTTGGCTGGCGGTACACACCGACGCCTGCGGGTGTGCCGGTGGTGATGATGTCGCCCGGCAGCAGAGTGATACCGGCGGTGATATGGGCAATCAGCGCGGGCACAGGGAATATCATGTCTGAAGTGCTCGCTTGCTGGCGCAACTCTCCGTTCACGCGGGTTTCGATAGACAGATGGTGCGGGTCGGCTATCTCGTCTGCGGTCACCAGCCACGGACCACAGGGAGCAAAGGTATCGCACCCCTTCGCGCGAGACCACTGTCCTTCCGTTCGCTGGAGGTCGCGTGCGCTCACGTCGTTCATGATGGTGTAGCCAGCCACGTACTGCATCGCCTCCTGTTCGGGGACGTTTTTCGCCTTCTTGCCGATGACCAGCGCCAGCTCGCCCTCGTAGTCCAGCTCTTCGGTAATGGATGGGTAGACAATGGCGTCACCGTGTGCGATGAGTGCAGAGGTCACCTTCACAAACAAGATGGGCTTTGGCGGGATGGGCATCCCGGACTCGGCGCAGTGCGCCCGATAGTTCGCTCCAATAGCCAGTATCTTCTGTGGGCGGGTGACGGGCGGAAGATACTCAATGGTAGCCAGTGGGACGGATATTCGCTTCGCCTCCGACGGGTTTTCCCCAAGCAGTTTCTCGAAAGCGCCGGCGATTTCGCGTGCTGTCTCAAGCGCTTCCTCACCCGCCTCCAACAGCGCCACCATGTCGGATGCCAGTATACCGCTACTCCCGAGAAGCGCCAGACCGCGGTTCAGGTCGAGCACTCGTTCGCCAACCACCACGCCGATTGTTTCCTGTCCTTCGTGCCGATAGCTGATGAGTTTCACTGCGTCCTCCGTTCGCCTCAGATTACGGGCTCTACCAGCTCGTGTTGCAGGTGACAGGTGTCGTTTACCAGTGACACCCATGCCCAGTCCGCCGTGCATTCAATCACGCTGAGCGATGCGTTATCCAGACGAATGTGACGAAAGGTCTCGAGGGGAGCACACAGCGCCACGCAGATGAGGGCACGCAGACTTCCCCCATGCCCCACCACACACACCGAGCCTTCACCATGCGCGTGTCGGATGCGCTGCAGCACCTGACGTGACCGCTCGATAATCTGCTCGGGATACTCCGCGCCGGGTGGGCGATGCCTCAGCGAATCCTTT
>CAKZNX010000313.1 GCA_937132045.1 uncultured bacterium | reverse complement strand
GAAGCGGGATAGGTTTGGTGGTTTTAGAAGGCCCTCGACTGCCCTTGACAACGACCGTTTTCTTCGGTAAAATCCTACAGGTGTTTGACCTTAGATTGCTTGAGAAGCGGGGTTGACCGATGATTGCCGTAGTTCGAACCGGTGGGAAACAGTATAAGGTGGAGCCGAACACACTGTTGCGTGTGGAAAAACTGCCTGTGGACGAAGGACACACGGTAGAGCTGACCGAGGTGTTGCTGGTGCAGGACGATAACGGTGTGCGCGTCGGCGCGCCGACGGTCGCTAACGCGAAGGTGGTTGCCGAGGTCGTGCGCCACGTCAGGGGGCGCAAGATTATCGGTTTTACCTACAAGCCGAAGAAGAGCCAGCGGCGCCGATACGGTCATCGACAGTGGCAGACTGTCCTTCGCGTTCAGAGTATCGAGGCGTAGGAAGGGGGGAGTGGAGTTGGCACACAAGAAGGGCGTCGGCAGTTCCCGAAACGGACGAGATAGCAAATCCAAGCGCCTGGGCGTGAAAGAGTACGCGGGCGAGGTGGTGAAGGCGGGGAGCATCATCATCCGTCAGCGCGGCACCAAGTTCAAGCCAGGCAGAAACGTGGGCATGGGCGGCGACTACACCCTGTTCGCTCTTGTGGACGGCGTGGTGAAGTACGAGAGCAGCGACAAGAAGAACCGCCGGGTCAGTGTGGTTCCGCTTGCCGAGTCGGCGTCGGTGTAGCGCGGCAGGACAGCGAAGAGGTGAGAGGCTCGCCATCGTGCGAGCCTCTTCGCGCATTCGAGGCGAGAGATGTTCGTCGATGAGGTGACCATAGAGGTTCAGGCAGGTGACGGGGGACGCGGGGCAGTGGCGTTCCGTCGCGAGAAATACGTGCCGCGCGGAGGTCCATCGGGCGGGGATGGAGGGCGTGGCGGTGACGTGGTGCTGGTCGCGGACGAGCGACTGACCACCCTGCTGGATTACCACTTCCAGCGGCATTACCGCGCCGAGCGGGGTGGGGACGGCGGTCCGAACCTGCGTCACGGCAAGCACGGCGCACACTGTGAACTGCGCGTGCCTGTCGGAACGGTGGTATACGATGAGGAGACCGGCGAGTGGCTTGCCGACCTTGTCCAGCCGGGACAGCGTGTGGTGTTGGCGAGGGGAGGACGCGGAGGTCATGGCAACGCCTACTTCGCCAACCCGGCGCAGCAGACGCCGCGCTTCGCTGAGAAGGGAGAGCCGGGCGAGCATCGCCGGTTGCGCCTGGAGCTGAAGCTGCTGGCAGATGTGGGACTGGTGGGCTACCCAAATGTCGGCAAGTCCACTCTCATCTCGCGCATCTCCGCCGCCAAGCCGAAGATAGCCGATTACCCCTTTACCACACTCGTGCCCAACCTGGGTGTGGTATTCGTCGAGGAGGGGCGCAGTTTTGTGGTTGCCGACCTGCCCGGACTGATTGAGGGGGCACACGCAGGCGAAGGCCTGGGGCATCAGTTCCTGCGGCACGTGGAGCGTTGTCGCGTGCTCGTACACCTGCTGGATATATCGGGCATGACGGAGCGCGACCCGTTGCAGGACTTCGATGTTATCCAGCGTGAACTCGGGCTGTACAATCCCGACCTTCTGCGCCGTCCCATGGTAGTGGCGTTGAATAAGGCGGATGTGGCTCCAGCTGAACTGCGCGACCGCGTCCGAGAGGCTATGCGCGAGAAGGGTTATTCTGTGCACGTCATTTCCGCGGCGACAGGCGAAGGGGTACAGAGCCTCGTGTATCACCTCGCGGAACTTCTGGACTCGATACCGCTACCAGGTGCGCCGGTGGAGGATATGGTGGTCATCCGGGCGCCACGGCAGGATGAACGGGCATGGCAGGTGTCACAGACGGGCGAGCACGAGTTCACCGTGCAGGGCAAAGGTATCGAGCGATTGGTCAAAATGACCGATTTAGAGAACGAGCAGGCAGTGCGCCGGCTTCACCGCAAACTGGAGCGCATCGGCGTGCTGGAGCGTCTGCGTCAAGCGGGTATTCAGCATGGGGATACGGTTCGGATTGGCGACGAAGAGTTTGATTTTGTGGACGAACAGCACTGGGAAAGCGCCTGATGGAGTATCGGCGTATTGTCATTAAGGTTGGCACCAGCACGTTGACGGATGAGACCGGCGGGCTCGACCGGGTTTACATCGCCTCGCTCGCGATGCAGTGTGCTGCGGAGCGCCGTTCGGGTTCCGATGTGGTGCTGGTCAGCTCTGGCGCTATCCGTGCGGGTGTAGACCAGTGGGAGAGTTTCGCGAGCCGAAGCTCACCAACCGTCTCCGCCGACACCATGCCGTTCAAGCAGGCGATGGCGGCTATCGGTCAGCCTCTTCTCATGCAGGCGTATCTGGCGGCGTTCGCAGCGTACGATGTACCGGTCGCCCAGGTGTTGCTCACCCGTGAGGACTTCGGTGAGAGGCAACGTTTCCTGCACGCCCGTAATACGCTCCAGCAGTTGCTGAAGCTGGGGGTCATTCCCATCATCAACGAAAACGATACGGTTGCCACCGAGGAGATCCGTTTCGGCGATAACGACACCCTGGCGGCAATGGTCGCTTCCACGCTGGATGCCGACCTGCTCATCCTGCTGTCGGATGTGGACGGCTTGTATGAACCGGACGAGCGCGGGCGCTACACGCGGCTAGTACGGCAGGTCGAGCGCATTGATGAGCACATCTGGCGCATGGCGCGGGGCAGTGGCACGCGCGTGGGCACTGGTGGAATGGTCACCAAACTGCAGGCGGCGCAGATTGCCACCGCCTCAGGCGCCACGATGGTCATTGCATACGGCAGGCGAGACGGCGTCATTCACCAGGTATGCCACTCTCAGGACTTTATCGGCACGGTGTTTCGACCACTGCCGCACAAGCTGCGCCACCGCAAGCGCTGGCTTGCGTACGGGTTGCCCTCAATTGGGGCGATCGTGGTGAACGAGGGGGCAAAGACGCGCATCGTTGCCGATGGGAAGAGCTTGCTGCCCGCAGGAGTGCTATCGTGCCGGGGACATTTCCAGCCCCAGCAGGTGGTCGACCTGTGTAATGAGAAGGGTGCCGTCTTCGCGCGAGGCTTCACCAACTACAGCAGTGAGGAACTGACACGGATTGCCGGCTGCCAGACCTCGGAGATCGAGGAGCGGCTCGGTTTCCGCCGTGCTGATGAGGTGGTGCATCGCGGCAACATGGTGCTGGTATACGGCGCCTTACTCTGAGTATCTCTTCACCTGCAGGAATCGCCCTCCTTTCGACGAACTCTTCTTCGGCAACATCCACACAAGGTCATTCATACTTCTGAGGAAGCGAGGGCAGTAACGATGCGAACGCTGAAACATCTATCGCTGGTAATCGCGGGCGTCCTGATGCTGACGCTTTGCGCCTGTGCTGACACGGAGATCAGCCTGTCCAGCCTGCTGAGGCAGATGGTGGACCTCGAGGCGCTGAGTGCGCGCGCGCCATCCGGCGAACGATGTGCGCAGGCGTCCAGCTACGACCGTGCCAGCCGGCTCGTAGACGGTCAAAGGACGGACTGGTTCGCCAACGGCGATGCAGGACACTACATCCGCGTGGAGGAACGCAACGGACGCAGGGAGATGGTGATGGCGGACATTCCTGGACCCGGCGCCATCGTGCGTATCTGGTCTGCCAACCCGAAAGGTGTGTTGCGCGTGTATATCGACGGCTCGTCCACACCGGTGATCGAGCAGGAGTTTGCCAAACTGTTTGACGGCTCGCTGGGTTATCCGTTCGTGCCCCCGCTGTCGGGAATACGCTCCGGCGGCGCGAACCTCTACTTCCCCATCCCCTTTGCGAAGCATGTACTGGTCACCGTGGAGGGCGGGGAAGGGATGTATTACCACGTGACCTACCGGGTCTACCCCCCAGACACGAAGGTGGAAAGCTTCTCGTGGCAAGCGGTGGAACGCACCCGGCAGTTGGGCGAACAGGTAGCAGAGCGCCTGACGAAACCTTATGAGACATGGCGGGCGCCGTCTGGCGCGAGCGTGCAGACGATCCGCTGGAGTATAGCGCCCGGCGCGTCGCGCCAGCTGTCCCTGGAGGGACCTGCCCGTATTGTGGCAATTGAGATGCGCCTGCAGGCGAAAGACCCGCAAACCGCGTTGAGGTCATCGGTGCTGGAAATCACCTGGGACGACGCGAGGCTTCCCTCGGTGTGGTCCCCGCTGGGTGATTTCTTCGGCACTGGACCTGGCATGAACCCATATCAGGCGTTACCATGCGGAATGCTGCCGGATGGACTGATGTACAGCCACTGGGTGATGCCGTTCGCGAAGCGGGCGATCTTGCGCGTTCTTAACGAGGGCAGCGAGCCTCTGCAGTTGACAGGCAGAGTGCTGGTGCAGCCCGTGCGCTGGAGTGACCGCTGGCTGTATTTTCATGCGCAGTGGCATACGCAGCGTCCTTTCTTTAGCCGTCCGATGCGCGACTGGATGATGGCAGAAGCATCCGGCGTCGGTCGGTTTGTAGGAGTGGCTTTAAGCGTGGCAAACCCTGTGCGCAATTGGTGGGGCGAAGGCGACGAGAAGTTCTACGTGGACGATGAGCCATTCCCCAGCACCTTCGGCACCGGCTCCGAGGACTTCTTCGGCTACGCGTGGGGCAATCCAACGCCTTTCAGCCATGCCTATCACAATCAGCCGCGTGCCGATGGACCCGCCAACTTTGGGCACGTGTCCAACAACCGTTTCCTCGTGATAGACAACGTACCATTCGAGAAGAGCTTCCGCGGCGACATTGAGGTGTGCCACTGGGCAGAGACGACGGTGCACTACAGCGCCATCGGTTACTGGTATGCCAGACCGGCGCAGGCAGCGCGGAGCTTCCCCTCTGTGCAGGAGCGAATGCCGATGCAGCTTCCGGAGATAAAGACTTATCGCGAGCCAGATGCTATCGAAGGGGAAGCAGTGCCCGTGCTTCGCCGAACAGGCGGCAACGTGACGGTTCAGATGATGGTCGGCTTCGGTGAAAGCTGGAGCGGTATGAATCAGCTCTGGTGGACAGGCGCGAAGCCCGGCGATGTGCTGGAACTGGGCTTTCAGTCGTCGAAATCGGGCGCGTTCGAACTGCAAATCGGCATGACCAAGGCGGCGGACTATGGTCAATTCCGCCTTTCGGTGAACGGCACGCCAGTCGGTGAGGTGATTGACCTGTACAACAACGGTGTCATCCACACCGGCAAAATTGCTCTGGGCGTGGTGAACGTGAGGCAGGGGCAGAACGTGCTTCGGGTGGAGGTGGTGGGCACCAACCCCGCCAGTACGGGTGATCGCCACATGTTCGGGCTGGATTTCATCAAGCTGGTGCCTGTACAGTAACCGAAGAGCAATCGGCGCCGCGAAGTCATCCCATTCGCATACGGTAGAGCATGAGGTTGCGTCGACCGCTGGTGCAACCTCGCAAGGTCACAACAGCCCACAGTGGGCAGCAAGGAGGCACGAGGAGTGAGATATCGGTGGATGGGCATTCTGTGTCTGCTCGTCAGCTTGATGGAGGTTGCCATGGCACAACGCACCCTGTTCGATTTCGAGAAGGCAGACGACCTTCAGCTCGTCGTACGCAACAGCGTGGAGGTGCAGCGGACCTCGGCGAGCGTGAATCTCACGGGGCAGGCGCTGGAGGTGGCGTTCCAGCCTGCCGAGTGGCCCAACGTGACCTTCAAACCTGCTCAGCCGTGGAACTGGTCCGATGCATATGCGCTGGCAATTAGCATCCACAACCCGAACAGCGAGCCGGTGTGGTTCGGCATTCGGGTAGACGACGACCCGCGCGCGGACGGATGGAACTACTGCCGTCAGGCGACCACCACCATTGGCGCCGGACAGACCCAGACCTACATCCTGCCGCTTGCCCTCAGCCCGATGGACTTCGGGATGCGCGGGCTACCGCCCCTTGTGCAGGGCAACGGAGTTCTGCTGGGGGCGGCGAATCCCCACCGACTGAATCTCAGCCATATCGTGGCGTTTCAGGTGTTTCTGCATCGTCCCCCCAGACCGGTGAAACTGCACGTCGATAACATCCGCCTGGTGGAAGGTACTGTTGCGATCAAAGGCATTGTTGACCAGTTTGGGCAGTGGACAGGCGGTGACTGGCTTGGCAAGGTCAAAAGCGTGGACGAGTTGCGACAGCACCGCCAGCGCGAGGCGCAGGAGCTTCGGCAACACCCCGCTCTGCCAGACCGCGACGAATACGGCGGCTGGGCGTCCGGTCCGAGGCTGGAAGCGACAGGATATTTCCGCACCGCAAAGCATCAGGGCAAATGGTGGCTGGTAACCCCCTCCGGTAGGCTCTTTGTTTCGCTTGGCATGGACTGTGTGCGTCTTGGGGACGCTACGTTCATCACCGGTCGCGAAGAGATGTTCACCTGGTTGCCTCCACAAACCGACCCTCTGGCAACGCACATCGGTTATCATTCCGGCGTGCATTCGGGACCAGTGAAGGAAGGAAGAACGATAAACTGGTATGCTCTCAACCTTCAGCGCAAATACGGCGAGAACTACAAGCCCGCATGGATGGAGGTTACTCTACAACGACTGCGCTCGTGGGGCTTCAACACCATTGGGAACTGGTCGGACTGGGATTTCCATCGGAACGGCAAGGTGCCTTACGTGGGCACGGCACACATTGGCGGCGACCATGCGCGGGTGCCGAGTGGAAACGACTACTGGGGCAAAATGCACGATCCCTTCGACCCGAAGTTCGAGCAAAGCGTGCGCGCCGCATTGGAGCCTCTCACCCGGCGCATCGGCAACGACCCCTGGTGCCTCGGCTACTTCGTGGACAACGAGCTGAGCTGGTCGGGCACGGGGGAGGAGGGTGGACGTTACGGGCTGGCTTACGGCGCTCTGCAGCAGGATGCAGCAACTTCGTCTGCCAAGCGCGCTTTTCTGGAGCAGCTTCGCGCCAAATATGGCGACATCCAGAAATTGAACGCAGCATGGGGAACCTCGTTTACCGATTGGAGTGCTCTGGAGAAGCCGGTTACCCTGCAATCTCCCTCCACCGAGGCACGCCGAGCCGACTTCAGCGCCTTCGTCAAGAGCCTTGCCCAAAGGTATTTCCGTATCGTGCGTCAGGTGCTCAAAGAGCTCGCGCCGAATCACCTCTATCTGGGGTGCCGATTCGCCTGGTACGGTCCGGAGGCGGTCGAAGCGGCGGCAGAATACTGCGACGTCATCAGCTTCAACATCTACGCGCCGAGGGTAGACCATGAGCGATACGCCATCTTGAGACAGCTGGACAAACCCGCCATCATCGGCGAGTTCCACTTCGGTGCGCTGGATCGGGGGATGTTCCACACCGGGCTGGTGGCAGCAAAGGACCAGAACGACCGCGCGCGCATGTACAGGGATTATCTGACCAGTGTGCTCACCCATCCTAACTTCGTCGGTTGCCACTGGTTCCAGTATGTTGACCAGCCACTGACCGGACGGTGGTTTGATGGGGAGAACTACAACATTGGCTTCGTGACGATCGCCGACTTACCGTATCGTGAGATGATGGAGGCTGCTCGAGAGATACACGGGGCGGCATACCGGATACGCTCGGATGGAAAGTAGCCAGGTCTACATGCGCTCATCCAGACGCAGACCCAGCTCCTCTGCCACTCGCACCGCGTGCCGGTACTGCTGAGCCGTGATACGTCGGTTAATTTCCGGGTAGCGTTCGGAGGATACCAGCCCGGCGGGGTGGTATTGCGCCATCAGGTTCACGTAGGTATCGGGGGCGACCTGCTCGGCAAGGAAGCGCAGTATCTGTTCCGTTCCCGCCACGTCGTCGGGCATGACCAGGTGTCGCACCAGCACCCCTCGCCGGGCAATGCCCTGCTCGTCAAACTTCAGCACGCCCACCTGCCGGTGCATCTCGAGGATAGCCTGTCGTGCCACTTCCGGGTAGTCGCTTGCGGTGAGGTAGCGGCGCGCATTCGGCGTGTCCCACATCTTGAAATCCGGCATGTAGATGTCCACCACGCCGTCCAGCAGGCGCAGAGCCTGAAGCGAGTCATAGGCGGAAGTATTGTACACGATGGGCAGGCGCAAACCGCCCTCTACCGCGATCACCAGTGCCTCCAGTACCTGCGCCACCACGTGGCTGGGTGTGACCAGGTTGATATTGTGACAGCCCAGCGACTGCAGATGAAGCATCATGCGCGCAAGCCGCTCCGGAGAGACCTCCACGCCGCCGCCATCGTGGCTGATGTCGCTGTTTTGGCAAAAGACACAGCGCAAGTTGCACCAGGTGAAGAAGATGGTGCCGCTGCCGTTCCATCCGCGAAGGCAGTCCTCTTCGCCGTGGTGCGGGAAATAGCTGGAGACGCAGGCATACCTGCCCGTTCGACAGACACCTTTCTGGTCTGCCAGACGGTCTACCCGGCAGCTTCGCGGACAGACTTGGCAGTGCGTCAACATGCTCACCGCCTCCTCTGCCCGCCGTTGCAGTTCGCCCGAGCGATACAGGGCGAGGTATGCGGGTTCGAACAGCCGGGATGAGATGAGATAGCGTTGAGAGGAACCCACCATAAGCACGCAACCCGCTAACATGTCGCTTCATCTCCATTATACGCTTTCTGCGGAAGATTCGGAAGAGAGCCAGGGCAGGACGTTGCTTGCTGTTGTCGAAACATCACTCCGCTCAGTAACTCACTACTCGGAGGTAACAGATGAAACGCGCGGTCGGGCTGTTCATGCTGCTTCTGCTTTGCGCGTCGGTTGCGCTGGCGCAAACGGTGAAGATAGAGGGCAAACTGGGCAAGGAGATACTGTTGTTCAACGGCAGGGATTTCTGCGGATGGACGTACTTCCTTGCCGACCCCAACCTGAAAATGGAAGACGTGTGGAGCATCGATGGCGATCGAGGCATCCTGATTTGTAAGGGCAGACCAGCGGGGTACATCCGCACGGTGGCTGACTACACCAACTACATCCTGAAGCTGGAGTGGCGCTGGGCACCGGAAGATAAGGGCGGGCGCAACAGTGGCGTGCTTCTGCGGATGCAGGGACCCGACAAAATCTGGCCCAAGTCCATCGAGGCGCAGCTGATGAGCGGAAGCGCCGGCGACTTCTGGCTGATCGACGGGGTGAGGCTGGATACCGACCCCGCTCGTATCAACCCGAACGCCTCCACCAACCGTATCAAGGCGAAGATGGCGGAGAAACCAATTGGTGAATGGAACGAGTACGAGATTATCGTGGATGGCGACCGGGTGGTGCTCAAAATCAATGGGCAGATCGTAAACGAGGGTAGCGGGGCGGATGTGGTGCCGGGCAAAATCTGTCTGCAGTCTGAAGGGGCGGAGATACACTTCCGCAATATCCGTTTGATTCCGATTCTGAAGTGAGGCGCGGTCCTTTCGTCTCTCTGGGAGGTTCGCCCTCCGCACCCTGTCCGTGTCATTGCGAGGAGCGCAGCGAAGAAGCAATCTCCTTCAAATACCGCAAGCCGCAGGGGATTGCTTCGCCTGCCTTGAGGCAGGCTCGCAATGACACCAGCCTCTGGTGGGTAGGCTTCTGCCGAGCCGTTTCGTGTCATTGCGAGGAACGAAGTGACGAAGCAATCTCCTTCA
>CAKZNX010000312.1 GCA_937132045.1 uncultured bacterium | reverse complement strand
CTGCACATTCACGTGCTGGGCGGTCGGCAGATGACCTGGCCTCCGGGCTAGAAGGAGGTTCCGACGTTGCTGAAACAGATACGCTGTCGCTACTGCGGCAGGGATTTCCTGCAGGAGCTGAACCGCGCAAAGCTGGCTTCCAGACGGGCGCTGTACTGCAGCGAGGAGTGCTTCCAGATGGCATCACAATCGCAGGAGACGTCATCCTGTCCCGCCTGCGGCAAGGCAGTGCCCCGGTACGCGCCGACGGCGCCCTTCTGTTCCGTCGTGTGTCGCGTTACATCGTCGTCTTCGGGGGGACGACGCGCGGCTGGAGGCACCAATCCCCACATCTGCCAGATGGTAGGGTGCTTTGAATCGGCGACCGACCCCATTCCCGTAGCGGATACCGGCGAGACCCTGTATCTGTGCGCGAGGCATCGGGCACAACACCTGTCGGGCGAACTCTCCGTGCCGCATGTCGCCAGTATGACGGTGCGCTACATCCACGACCTGCGGGTAAAACGCCTGAACCGACTGTACGATGAGCGCGGCAACCTGTGCGAAATCCTGCGGTGCGATGACCCGCTGTACCGTGAGAGCTTTCCCAGCGGCTTTGCTCAGGCGTACATCACGCATGTGAACCCGGGCGTGGTGAAGGGCTGGCACCTGCACCTGAAGCAGAAGGACCATTTCTTTGGCGTATACGGCACGTCGAAGGTGGTGCTGTACGACGAGCGCGACGACTCGCCCACGCGGGGACTGGTGAACGAGATTATCCTGACCCCCGAGCGTCCAATGGTGGTGCAAATCCCCGAGCGCGTCTGGCACGGGTTCATGGCGCTGTCATCCGAAGGGGCCGGCATCCTCAACTTCCCCACCCGCCTCTACGACTACGCCGATCCCGACGAATACCGCTGTGACCCCCACTCCGGCGAGATACCGTACTCGTGGGCTGTCGAGGACAGGTAATCACCCGCCATGCGTATCTACTTCGGTGCATATTGGTTCCTGCCCGCCTCGGTTGGGCTGATCAACGGTCTTGCGAAGAAGCACTCGCTGTTTGTGGTCACCACTGATCGAGCTGCGCGTGAGGTCGGGGAGCGTTGGCGAGAGGTCATTGCGCCCGAAGTACCCGTTCGTGTGGAAACGCCCATCAAACTCAAGAACCCCGTATACTGGTGGCACAGGGCTTACGGCTTCTGGCAGGGGACACGGCGTTTTGGGTGCGACCTCATTCACGTGCAGGAAACGTTAGACCCCTTCCTGATGTGGTTATTGCTGCGGCAGAAGCTGCCGCTCGTGTTGACTGTGCACGACCCGGTGCTTCATCTGGGCGAGGTTGACACGGTGAAGTACTACGTCAGAAGAAAGCACCTGCTGGACGCCCTGCGCCAACGTGCCGACCAGATCATCACCCCCGGTTCGGACACCCGTCGTCGGCTGCTGGAAACGAATCCCGACATACCTGCCGAGAAGGTAACCGCCATCCCGCACGGTCCCCGCGACTTCTATCAGCACTGGCGACAGCTCGATTGGGTGACGGAGCCCGGCGTGGTGCTCTTCTTCGGGCGTATCAACGCCTACAAGGGGTTAGGAGTCCTGCTGGAGGCGTGGGAACAGGTTGTGCAGCGGTGTCCGCACGCGAAACTGGTGATTGCTGGCAGGGGGCACGACCTTGAACTGCACCGGGAGCGTGTCGCACGCCTTGCCCGCTGCTATCTGATCGATCGGTTCATTGCGGCTGAGGAGGTCGCCGAGCTGTTCGCGCGCTGCAGTGTGGTGGTATTGCCTTACTTGGAAGCAACGCAGAGCGGTGTACTGGTAACGGCTGTGGCTTTCCACAAACCAGCTGTGGTAACCCGCACGGGGAGCCTTCCGGAGTACGTGGAGGACGGAGAGACGGGGTTTGTTATACCGCCGGGTGACCCCGCCGCGCTGGCAGAATCTCTTCTGAAGATACTGGAGGATGACCATCTGCAAGGGCG
>CAKZNX010000311.1 GCA_937132045.1 uncultured bacterium | reverse complement strand
CTGCTCAGGGAAACCGTGGCGCCCGACTCAGAGTGCATCGCGGTCGGCACCACGCATCGGGCAAAGGGGCTGGAGTTCAAGGTGGTGGCGGTGGTGGGGGTGGACGATTTCTGGTTTCCCTGTCAGGCGGAACTGCAACGTCTGTCCGACCCGCAGGAGCGCCAGGCGTTCACGGCTCAGGAACGGCAGCTGCTGTATGTTGCCTGCACCCGTGCGCGCGAAAGGCTTTGGATCAGCTACTCAGGCAATCCCAGTCCGTTCTTGTCAGCGGGATAGCCCTGCCCCATCTCGTCTGCCTGCCGCTGCAGTAGCCTCATCACCCCCGATAGGCACTCTCATGTTGCGTGCCTCCACCGCGCGATTTCGATGACCGCGTTCGTCTGTGCCGAGGCGTAGCTGGCGAATACCAGCTCCATCGTCTTCAGGTTGTCCTCCGCGTGTGTCTCGGGCAGGGTGCCGGTCCGCAGGGCGTTCAGGAGGTTGGCGTTGCAGGGCACAATGCTGGCGTGTACCACATCGTAGGCGGGGTCTGCCCACCCATAGCGCGGCGGAGGCACCCTTCGCGACAACGTGCCCTGCTCGGTGGTGACGCGCAGCCAGTAGTCGGTGGCTAACTCAATGGAACCTCTCTCGCCTTCCACGAACAGGAAGGTCTGCGGAAACCGCTCATGCTCGGTGCGGCTGGCGTAGCTCATTTCGCAGAATACGGTGACGTCTTCTCCCATGCGCATCATCACCGTCGCCACGTCTTCGCCGCGAATGGTGGGGTTCACGCGCTGGATCTGGCAGTAGAGGCTATGCGCTTCCCCAAACAGGAAGCGTGCCGTGTCCAGAATGTGGCTGCCGATGTCGGTGAGGATGAACTGTTCCAGCTCGCGCAGGAACGGCTGATTGTCGAACACCGGGAAGCTGTTGCTGAAAGACACCCGGGCGCGAAACGGCTTGCCGATGGCTCCGCTATCCAGCGCTTCTTTCGCCTCACGGATGGGAGTTTGCCAGCGCCAGTTCTCATGGATGAAGAACGGCACGCCGGCTTCCCTGCAGGTGCGCACCATCTGGCGGGCGGTAGCGAGGTCCGGCGCCATCGGTTTCTGGCAGATGACGGGTTTGCGGTACTTCGCAGCGAGCTCCACAAACTGCGCGTGGGTGGTCACATCGGTGATGATGTCGACGAAGTCAACCTGTTCGTTTTTCAGCAGAGCCTCAGGGTCGTCGTAGACGACTGGTACACCGAACTGCTGAGCCAGCGCTTCCGCTTTGGCACGGGTGCGGTTGTAGACGGCAACGCACTGCACGCCTTCCAGCTCCATCCAGCCCGCCAGCTGGTACCGCGACCAGAACCCCGTGCCGAAAATAGCAAAGCGTAGAGTGG